>NZ_JAESLK010000049.1:0-16982 GCF_017892585.1 Staphylococcus sp. GDY8P57P
GCAAAGCAAGCTGGGAGTGGGGCCCCAGCAGAGAGAATTTCATAAAGAAATTCTACAAGCAAAGCAAGCTGGGAGTGGACGACGAATTTTAAAAGAATCCTGTTCCACACCCTATTTACTGTTGAATATCTAACTTGAGTGATTGACAAAAATGTAGCGACAACCTATCATAAATAATGAAAACGGTTTCATTAAAGGTGGGTACTATGGCGACAATTAAAGATGTAGCTCAGAGAGCGGGATTATCCATATCGACGGTTTCAAGGTATATGAACCATCATCCCTATATTTCTGAGGAAAAGAAAATTAAAATCCAACAAGCGATGGATGAACTGGATTATGTTCCAAATTCAATCGCGATGCAATTGCGCTCTAACAAGTCTTATACGATTGGTATTATTGTACCTAGAATTACGAATCCGTATTTCGCATACTTAATAGATACAATTGACAAAGAAATTAAAGATACGCCATATCATACGTTAATCATGCAGACATATAATCATAAAGATGAAGAATTACGGTTATTAAATATGCTTAAACAAAAGCACATCGCTGGCGTGATTATGGGTACGCTTGAAAATGATATAGAGGTTTTAGAACCGTATACGCAATATGGTCCTATCGTATTATCGGCGGATCAATCAACTCAGTCAGATAAAGTGAAAATCATACATACTAATCAACGTCAAACGACATATGATGCCATTCAATACTTAATTAATAAAGGCTATCGTCATATAGCGTATTGTACAGATAATCATTACTATGATCATTGTTTCAATAAGCCTAGAAATATTGGGTTTAGAGAGGCAATGAAAGACAATGGTTTAGACATTAGACGAGAGTGGATTTTTAATAATGTGCATACGATTGAAGACGGTGAACGCATAGGGGAAACATTGCTAGAACAAGACATGTTGCCAGATGCTATATTTACTGGCAGTGATGAAGTCGCATTAGGGTTAATTCATTTTTTAACTGAGCATCATATTGATATTCCTAATCAAATCGCGATTATGGGATATGATAACCAACCCATTTCTAGTTTATTGAAGATTCCTTTATCGACAGTGAATCAACCAGTTAATGACATTGGTAAGCAATTAATTCACTATTTATTGGCATTGCTTGAAGATACAACGTTTGAAAGTAATCATGACGTATTAAAATTAAATATCGTAGAACGACAAAGCACATAAATAAAGCCTTCCATTTCGAAGTTTAAACGAAGTGGAAGGCTTGTTTTGATTTATTTAATTATTTCAATTGTGAATGGAACGACATAATCTTCACCTTTATTGCATGAAACAATTGCTAATATCGTATAAGTGATGTTGGCAATGATTAAAGCCATTAGAGCGAAATAACCAATTAAAATGACAGTCAATAAGAAACTAACAATACCATAGATACCGTAACTAATAGCGAAATTCAGGCAATTTTTCCCTTGCTTATCAATGTATTCAGATTCGTCTTTTTTGACTAACCAAATCACTAAAGGTGCTACAAAACTTGTGAAAAAGGTTAAGACCCACATAATCATTGCTAGTGTTTTATCTTCTTTTGAAACATGGTTAAACATTTGCGGATGTTTGGATTGGTTTTGCAAATTCATTCTTTATTCCCAACTTTCTAAGTGTTTTGAACTGCTTGAGCTTAGTATACCTCCAAGGTGCGTCAATTTTTGTCGTAGTAAAAAGATGTATCTTACATTTTTTATTTTATTGTTGTTTAATAAAGTAGAATCATTCATTTTCCAAAAATGGGAGGTAACTATGACTAAAACAACTGACACGCTAGAGCTATATTTAAAGTTTATGTCTGGCGAACGCTTATCTAAGGCACAAATAGGCGACATCATAGGTAAAAAATCTGACAGAACCGTGCAGCGTTATATCGCGCATTTAAATGACTTCTTTGCTAACAGAACGGATATGGCGCATTTGAAGATAACGATGAATACGACAGACCGTAAATATGAAATGGTCCACAATAGTAGTGAAACCTTTGATAAAACACAGGTGCTAGCGATATTAAAAATTCTTATTTCAACAAGAGGACTATCTGAAGATGAATTACAAATGATTGTTAATAACCTTACGAAACATATGTCTGATGAGAATCAACGTGTAATTGAAAAGGCCATTCAATCTGAACTAGTTTATTATGAGCCCATGAATCATGGCGAGCCATTATTAAATAAAATTTGGGATTTAAATCATATTATTCAACAAAATCGCGTGATTGAATTTAACTATTTTAATGCAATGAACAAAGGGCGTACACATGTCATCAAACCAATGTATATTACATTTTCTGAACTGTACTTTTATTTAGTAGGGGTTAATGATAAAGAACAGGTACTCATTTTTAGGATAGATCGAATTCAAGAATATAAAGTATTGAACACTAAATTTAACGTTCCGAATTCACCATATATTAGAGAAGGCGCTTTGAAACAACGTATCTATTTCATGTATGGCGGCCATTGGAAGAAAGTACGCTTTGAATTTAATGGCGGGATTATTGAGTCAGTGCTTGATCGTTTCCCAACTGCACAATTATTGAAAAAAGATTACACCAATAACCGATTTGTAGTAGAAATTGAAGTCATTGGCGATGGCATTTTAATGTGGCTGTTATCACAAGGCGCAAGAGTGAAAGTATTATCGCCTAATAGTTTGAAAGAGAAACATATAGCTGAAATTGAAAAGATACTTGGGAATTATAGGTAGACAATTTTTGTCTATGTAGTGCGATAAACTATGATTAAATCAGTCAAAGAGGAGTTGTAATTATGATTAAATTGGATCACGACGCAAAGAAGTTAGCTAGAAAAGCACTACTAAAACCTAAATTTCTAAGAACACACGTAGAAAATGTCATCATTACAATGATTAAAAGGGAAGTATATTGTAAAGGTAGTAAAAAGAAAATCTTCTAATTTTTGGAGTTAAATAAATTGGATAGATACCTTATTTTTAATATAAAATGTATAGCAAAATATTAATTTAATAATTATAATAAACATGTATCATTCATAAACGAAAGCAGGAAATACATATGATACCCAAATACACGCAAGTCGAAATAAGTAAGCGCATACAAAAAGAAATAGAATTCAGTGGTTTAGATCAAGTGACATTTGCTAAACATCATGATTATGATACTAAGCAACTGCGTAAGCTTTTAAGTCCAAACTTAATATGGTTAGCGCAAGATTATCAACGTGCAGCTACAATATTAAAGACGACACCTGAAATACTTCTAGAACATTTACCTCAAGAAGACTTAGATAGCATTTCATTTCGTGCATTGGAGAATACTGAAGAAATTAACCACAGAGTCAAACAACTCGATGACATCTTCCAATTGCTGACATATCAATTAAAGGTTGGAAGTGAGTCACGTGACTGAATCATACCGTGAAACAATAGAACGTATTATTCCAGTGGCAGAACAATTCATTTCAGATCACCAACTCCAATATCCGATAACGAATTCAACACAAGTGTTATCTGAAATGGGCTACTACATTGTAAAAGCACAAGCACCTAATAATTTATCTGGTTTTTATATGAAGAAGGATCGATTTCCGTTCATCTTTGTGAATACAAATCATAGTAAAGGCCGTCAACAATTTTCGTTGTGGCATGAAGTATACCACCATTACATGAATCATCAAAATGGAATTAGTGATTTTAATCATAAGTCATTAGAAGAAAGAGAAGCAGAAATATTTGCAGGTATTGTGTTATTGCCAAATACAGAAATTCAAAAATGGATGGCAGCATATGATGATATTATGCGCCCCGATGTGATTGCGCGCATGAGTGTACATTATCAGATTAGTTTTGGTGCTGCTATGATAAGAGCAATGCAGCTGAATCCTATTCCACATGATACGTATCAACAATTGAGTGCACTCTCTCGTATAGATCATAAGGCTCAATTGTATGCAATTTACACAGATAATGATTTACCAACAGATATCTTAGAACCGACAAATGATATTCAAATCTCGCCTAATATTATGACGGTGCTAGAACATAACTATAATGAAGGGCTCGTTTCTGGAGCGAAGATAAATGAAATTATCGACAAAATAGAGGTGCTCAATCATGACTAATAAGGGTATGACGCCGCCAATCGTTGATACAGATATATGGGTTTATCTTATATTGTCAGGCTATTACGAACGAATTATTTCATATTACGGTTATTTGCAATTTTCCGATGTTGTAGAAAAAGAAATACTAAAATGGCAAAGTAATACGCAAGAATTTTCAAATGTAGCGCGTGTATTTAAAAATTTAAAAGACCAACATGATGTCAGAGTTATACATTTTGACGATTTTGATGCATTGTCACAAGCAAGCATCAATCACACACTTAGTGAATATGGATTAAAAACCGTAGATATTTTAGAGAAAAATAAAGGTGAATTTACAAGTTTACTATACGCCTTACATAAAGATATACATCGATTTAAAACAAACGATCGAAAGTTCAAAGAAGAAGTTGAAGACACATTAGATGAAACATTTACCTTCGTCAATTGGATAGACATCTTAGATAATTACAGCACCAACTTCAAAGAGAAACTTGAAATTCAAAAACAAGTTGATATCAAACAACTAAAAATGAAAAAACAAAACCATGATCACAAACATACTAAACAAGACCCACGATGGGATAAATTAAAACAATTAATGAAATGAGGAACCAAAAATGCCTTTAAAATTAAAACAATTTAGAGAAGAAATGTTAGAAGTTAGCCAAGAAGAATTATCGGAAATGATTGGTTTAGATTTCAATGAAATCGTAGAATATGAAAATGGTTCAAAATCATTATCGGAAGAACTTTCAAGACAAATAGTAGAAAAAACGGGTGTAGATATCTTTGAAGTAGGTAGAGAAGGTTATTATTACAAAGAAATTCAATTTAAAGCTTGGGTCCCAAACATTCCAGAAAAAGATAAAATGATTAAAGATAAAATTAATTCTTATAATTTTTTGTTAACTAATCTTTTAGATGAAAGAGAAATAATTAAAAGTCCAGTATTGAAAGATTTTAATGATAGAAAAGTAAAAATAATTAGTAGCTTACTAGATAATATAAAAAAACCAAGTATTACATTATTTGGAGCAAGTAGTTCTGGAAAATCTACAATGATTAACCATATTTTAGGGGACAAGACTTTGCCAACTAGTTGGACTCCTACCACAAGTGTAAGTACAAAAATTATCCACTTAGAAGATAAACCGAAGCATATGGGTGAAAGTAATGTAGGTGTTTTTAAAACATCAAAATTTGAAGATAATCTTGTAGAAACGCATAAACTTTATAATAAAGAATATTTCAAAGAACATTTATTAACAAAGGGAGATTATAATTTAATTGAAGATTTTGGTAAACACGGTGGTGAAAAATATAAAGAAAATAAAATAAAGGAATTGGAATTTAACTATACTATAGTTTGTTATTTAGATAAACCAATTTTACATGCTTGTGATATTTGGGACATTCCAGGTACAAATGCTAAAAAGGAAGACGACATTATAGCTGAAAATTCAACAAAAGGAGCGGATATTACTTTATATTTATCGAAAGCTTCACAGTTTATGCAATTAGAGGATATGGCTTACATAAAAGAATTGGTAAAGGAAGCGCCTGATTTTGTTAATAGATATGATAAAACCGATTTGTTTGAGAATTTCTTTATAATAGCTAGCCAAGCTAATGAAATCAAGCGAGGTAGCGATAATAATGAATCTATTGATGAAATTCTAGATAAAAGAATAAACGATTTTTATGAAACAATACCAGAGAAATACTTTAATAAGCAAAAGGGTATAGATTTTAATTTTACTTCTATTAGAGAAAGAGCATTTGATTTTGATGTGGAAACTGAGCGCGCTAAAAAAAGGTTGAAAAACGCTTTATTAGAACTATTACAAAAAATAACAAATAATAGATATGAAATTTTAGAAAAATATGAAAAAGAATTATTTTATCAGTATAACGTAGAGTTAAGAAATACTATTGAAAATTTAAGTGAAAAATCAGAAGCAAAAAAAAATTTAGAAAATTTTCTAGAGGAGAAAAAAAAACACCTACAACAGAATGAAGAATTAGTTAATTCAATTACTCAAACAGCGAAAGAACTCAAAATTGAAACTATCAATGAGATTAAAGACATCTATAGAAATGAGATTAATGAAAGTAATGTTGAATATCTAATAGATATGAAGGATTTTGGTAAAAAGAAAAGAGATCAAGAAAGATTTGTACAATGGTTTCAAAATGAAATAGAATCTCAAATTAATGATGTCATTAACAAACACTCTCAAACATTTTCAGAAATGATAAATAAAAAGCTAAATTATATAGCAGAACAGGAATTAAATAAAGTTAATGTAGGTGGATTCAATTTTGTTGCAAATTTTGTAGGTGGATTAAGTTCATTAGCTACTGTAGGGGCATTTAGCGTATATTTTAGTTCTTTAGGCAATTTAGGAGGTTACATTTTTATCTCACAAGCTGTTTCAGTATTGTCATCACTAGGTATATCAGTTGGTGGAACTGCTAGTGTAGCTTCAGCAGTTTCGGTGATCGGGGGTCCGATGACAATTGCAATAGGTATAGCAATTGTAGCAGGGATGACTATAAAAACTTTAATAAGTAAAACAGCTTGGAAGAAAGATTTAGCTAAAAAGTTGGTTAAAGGTTATGATAAAGCATCAAAACCGAAAAGAGATGAAGATCAAACATTTAGAGGGTATACTCCAAAAGAAATTTTCTTATATCAAGCAAACTCATATTGGGAAGATACTATTAATGCTTTGAATGTAGATTTATTTGATGAACAACTTGAAAAAGTTGAAGCAGAATTAAGAGAGAAAGCCAAAGTTGATGATAAACAAAAAGCAATTAAAGAAGAACTAGAAAAATTGAAGTTTGAGGTGGCATAATGAATATTGAAAAAATAAAAAAAATAGTTGCTAATGCTATGAAATTTTATGATCAAGTAAACAAAAAGAAACAAGAAATGACATCTGGCGGATTGACAGATAATCAAATAATAACGCAATTAACTGACGATTATGATTTTGTAAAATCAAAAATAAATAATTTATTGAAAAATGGTTTTAAAGATAGCACAGATGTTTTTATGAATCAATTAAAAGAGGGTGAAGAATTTCTAGTAAACTTCAAAAAGTATTTAGCTAGTGATGGAGATGAAAAATTAGAAGAATTAGTAAGTAAAATAATTGAATTGAATATTATCAAAAGTAAAGAATTACAAAATCAATTAGATGAAGAAGAATATATAAAACTAGTATCCTTTCCAATAACTATGGGATTAAAAGTTACAAAAATTACGTATCAATATGCAAAAGATAAATTTGATAGATTTGGATTTATAAGTAGAGTTAAAGATACGGTGCAAAACTATACAATTTCAGTAGTAAAGTTTTTGAAAGAAGATATTAAAATCCAAGAATATTCTACTGAAATTTTAGATTTCACTTTTGGTAATAAACCAAGAGCAATAATCTCAACACTTTTCAAATTAAGTAGCCATATTTTTAATAAAGACATAAATAATAAGTTTGAAGAAGCTAAAATAGATTTAAATAAAGAATTTGATAAGAATTCCAATATGCAAAACATAAATAACAAGGAAATAGAACAAAAAAAATATGAAAAAGAAAATAACCCCCAAATTAACAATTAAAGAGGAGATAATATGTAATTCTAGGCAACTTTTAAAGTATAAATTATCATTAGAATTATTTGAAAAATGTAAAAGTACTGAAGTGTTTTTTTGGTTGCTTAGAAAGAATATTATAACAAATAAAGAATATTGTCATTTAACGAATTTTATTAATAATACTCCAGTATATGGTAATTTGTATTATGTATTATTGGAAAAAATTATTCCCAATTTTAATGATAATTATGTACAAGATTACAATGACTATAAGAAAATCATAAAAGAATTAAGTCTTAAAGATGTCTATTCCAATACACATAGAGAAAAACTTTTAAAAAATTTACTAAAATATGAAGTGTTTATTATTGATAGTTTTGAAAACATGAATGAAAGTGGAATAAATTCTATAGGTATTGATAAAAAAACTATTAAAGAGTTAATGGATAATTATGGTCATGAGCTATCAAAAGCATTTAAATCAAAAATTAATAAAATGAATTAATATAAATTCGAAAGTTATGGGTACTAAAATGAATGAAACTATTTTAAACAAACTTGTGAAGTACATTGAAGTAGGTTTTCCTTTAGTGTTTGTTGAAAATTCTATGTATAGTTCACAAAATGTAATTAACAATTTATATGATTTTCAGATTAAAGATAATATATATATATATAACTCGCTGACTAACCAACATTATGATTTTGCTATAAAAGAAAATGAAAATATAACTAATTTAAATCAAATTTCGAAAAAATTGACTCAGTATGAAGTAGGAAATAATTTAATAGTATTAAAAGGTTTTGAAACAGAATTAGCACAAGAAGATATCGAAACTATTAATTTACTGGCTGATGTTTCACAAAATGTTATTGAATCTATTTACAAGAATCTGACTTTGGTATTTATTGGCGACAATTTTGAGATACCAGAGAAATTAAAGAAATATTCAGTAGTTATTAATAAAGAATTACCAAGTTATACCGAAATACATGAAATAGTTAGAACATTTTTAGATTTTCAAGTAGATGATTTGGATATGAAAATTCGTCCACCTAAATATTTGATAAATGCTTTAATAGGTTTAAATGAATTTGAAATAGAACAAACGTTAGCAATGTTATTTTATGAAAATAGTATTAATTTATTGTATGAGTATGAAATTAAAGAAAAAATATTAGAAGAAATAAACGAAATGAAGAGTCAGTTCATAAAGAAAAATGGAACTTTATCAATCGTTGAAAATTTAAACTCATTTAATGACATTGGTGGACTAAAAGAATTAAAATCTTATATAAACGAAACTAAGCTTAAGTATGATAAAATGAATCAATTAAAAGAAATGCAAATCAATCTCCCTAAAGGAGTATTGATACTTGGAAAACCAGGTAATGGTAAAAGCTTGTTAGCTAAAGCTACTGCTAGTGAGATGAAAATGCCTTTAATTAAATTTGATATAAGCAAAATTCTTGGTAAATATGTCGGTGAAAGTGAAAAGAAAATGCAAAGTACTCTTCAAATTGTCCAAACAATGAGTCCATGTGTGTTATGGATCGATGAAATTGAAAAAACCTTTGCTGGAATAAATAATGAAAATAATGATACGATGAGAAAAATTCTAGGTTTATTTTTAACTTGGATGAGTGATGATAATAAAAGTGTTTTTGTTGTAGCGACAGCAAATACTATTGACAATAATATACCACCAGAGTTAATTAGAAAAGGTAGATTTGATGAAATTTTCTACGTAGATAATCCATCATCTAAGGATAGAAAAATAATTTTTAATGTCCATTTACAAAAAAGGGGTATAAATATTTCTAACAATAATTTAGAAATAATAGCTAATAAATCAACAAACTTATCTGGTGCAGAAATAGAGTACGTATGTAATAAAGTAGCAAGTAAATACTATATGAGAAATACGATGAAATCTTTTTCTGAAAATAATATTATAAATGAAATACTTGATAGTGTTACTCAAGTAGTAAAAGAAAAGGATCCAATTGAATACACTGAAGATTTGAATGAAAAAAGAAAAATATTTTATGAACAAAACAAAGAACTTATTGAAATATTAAATGAGGATAATGACGATAAAAAAGTAGTGAATAAAATATTTAAGAATGAAATTGATAAATTTCTATCAAATAAAGTTTATGATATGATATGGAAACTGAAATCCGATGAGCAAAATAAACAAAGATTTAAAAAAGCATAATTAATATGATGGCACTCCAAAAATTAGATTGAAAATATCTAATTTTATGGAGTGCATTTTTTTGTATGACGAATTGTAATATTAAGTGCAACACTAATAAAATTCCATAAAAAGGCCCATGATTGGCACTTTATTGTAAGATGTTAATAACCACAAAAACACATACAAGGGGTGCCAATATGAGCTACATTCATCTTACAATAACTGAGCGTGCAAGTATAGAGATTCTTAGGAAAGAAAATTATTCTTTAAGAGCTATTGCCAAACGGTTAAACCGTTCGGTTTCTACCATTTCTCGCGAAATTAAAAGAAATAAATCCATTCATAATTATGTTGCTGAAACAGCTCAAACTAATTATGAAACTCGAAAAAAGAATTGTGGTCGTCCTTCCAAATTAACAAATGAACTGATTAATACAATTATCCATCATCTAAAATTACATTGGTCACCTGAACAAATTGTTGGAAGATTACTTCAAAAAAAGGTTTGTTTTAAAACAATTTATAGATGGATTAATGCCAATTCATTTACGTTAGATTTGTTTCCTTATTTAAGACAAAAAGGCAAGAGACAACGACCTAAAGAAACCCGGGGTCGTTTCAACATTGGTAAATCAATATCTCAACGTCCTAAGGATATTAAAAAACGCAATACTTTTGGCCATTGGGAGGCAGATACAGTTGTTTCAAGCCGAGGAAAAGTAAAGGCTGTCTGGCTACTTTCGTAGAAAGAAAATCTCGCTATTACATTAGTTTTCTAATGCCTGATCGCTCTTCTAAATCAATGGAAGTAGCTATAAAACAACTTATTTCATCTTTGCCTAACAACGCTGTAAAAACGATTACTGTAGATCGTGGTAAAGAGTTTTCATGTTACAAAAATATTGAATCTCAATTTGAGATCGATATTTATTTTGCTGAACCATATTCTGCTTGGCAGCGTGGAACTAATGAAAATTCTAATGGATTACTTAGAGAATTTTTCCCTAAGAAAACAGACTTATCAAAGGTAACTCAAGAAGAGTTGGATTATGCTTTAAACTCTATTAACCATCGTCCTAGAAAGTGTCTTAATTGGAAGACGTCTTATGAAATTTTAAATTCTGAGTTGTTGCACTTAAATTGACAACTCAACGTATATTAAAAAATTAAACTAAAAATCCTTCTCGACTTTCCAATAGATGATGAATAAATACCATACCATTACTACCAACTCTATGCCTAAACCGGCCATAATGATTAAATCATTGTTTCTCACTATACCTACAATTTCAATCACGAGTCCGATAATTCCAAACAATATGATTACCCATAAGTATTTTAGAGAATAGATGCCATATTGTTTTTGTGCTTTAATCCAATTACGATCATTGGCCATGGATTTCTTTGTTCGATAACCGTACCAACCGTTGCGCTCGGTAGGTGGGTGGCATTTAAAGATGTAACCAAAGCACCCCATAATGATGCTTAGTGGTAATAATATCATGTTATAACTCCCTATAATAATTAATAAAAATATACAATTAAATGATATATTAAACTATTTTCTTATTCAAATTGCATCGAAATAAGTAATCTACTAAAATTAAATAAAAACTATGATTATAAAGCGTTATACAATTTATTTAAAGATGTTCTGAATATAAAAGACATTATAATGCTTCAATGAAAGAGGGCACGTATTGTGGTTAAATATTATGTCAGCTGTATAATATTATTTTTTACTTTTACTATCCTTTGTGGCATGACGTTAGCCGAAGATGTGACTGATGAGGCGTCAGTGGTTGCAGTCGGAGATAATTTAATACATCCCGTTGTGTATAATGATGCGATGCAACAAGATGGCACGTTTAATTTTAAACCTATGTATTCACACATTAAGCAGGACATACAAGCACCTGATCTTGCGTTTATTAATCAAGAATCTCCTTTAGGTGGTGATGATCGCCCATTTTCTGGATTTAAGCACTTTAATACACCAAGCCAAATTGCGCAAGATGTCGTCGCAACAGGCTTTGATATGGTCAATGGTGCCAATAATCATGCCTTAGATCAAGGTGATGAAGGGGTCTTAAACCATCTTAAGGCTTGGAAACCATTTGAAGATCATGTTTTATTTACAGGTATTTTTAATTCGGAAAAGGACGCTCAAACGATACCAGTCATGACTGTAAATGGCATTAAGGTGAGTTTACTAAGTTATACATACGGTACGAATGATATGAACTCAAAATATCCTTATACAGTTAAAACGTTCGATGAAAAGACGATTAAACGAGAAGTAAGAAAAGCTAAACAACAAAGTGATGTCGTGATGGTGTCGGCCCATTGGGGGTTAGAGAATCATCATGAGCCAAATCGTACACAAAGGAAATATGCGCAATTATTTGCGAATGAAGGCGTAGATGTCGTAATAGGCACGCACCCCCATGTCATACAACCGATTGAGTGGGTAAAGAGTCAACATGGACATCATCAAACATTGGTTGCGTATTCATTAGGTAATTTTCTGAATGGACAAGATACTGGAAATGAACATAATCAATTATTAGGAAGATTGAATTTTGATATCGTTAAAGCGCCTAAAGGTGCACGCATAGAACATGTGAAGTGGACAAGTATGGTCAATCACTATCAGCAGTGGGATGAAACCGATAAAGACACGAGACATGATTTTGAAGTGTACAACTTAGATGATTATAATGAGGATTTAGCGCAACAACATGGTTTGAGACACGACAATAAAAGTCAATGGAATCTTAAACATCTCCAAGATATAACGAAAGATGTCATTGATTCCGACTATTTAGATGAAAAGAGTATATAAATAAAGCTATACACAAACAAGAGAGTGGGACAGAATTCTTTTAAATTCGTCGTCCCACCCCCGCAAGGATGACTAGAACTGAGAAAAGCCTGATTTAAGTGCCTTCTCAGTTCAGTCAGCTACTGCGAATTTGCAAAATAGCATTATTATATTATTTATGTCCCAGCCTGTTGTTGTTTAGCAGAAGCAATATTTTTATTTATTTTGTGCTGCAAAGGCTTTTGAAATGTCGCGAAGTTTGGCTGGTGCGTCATCCCATTTCATTGTAACTTCAGTGAAGTGTAATTGCTCTGGTGCAGCGTTAATGGCGTCAAAGACGTTCTGTAAATCATTAGAAGTCTTCACGTCATGCACAGCAACGTTATCGCCACCAAATACTTTCGGTAGCGCTTTATAATCCCACATACGGATATCATTGTATGTTTCTTCCATACCGTGGATTAAGCGTTCTACTGTATAACCATCGTTATTAATCACGAAGATAATCGGTTTGATATCTTGGCGAATCATCGTAGATAATTCTTGAACTGTAAGTTGTAATGAGCCATCCCCGATTAATAAGATGTTACGGCGATTTGGATCAGCCATTTGCGTACCTAAAGTAGCTGGTAGTGTGTAACCGATAGACCCCCATAATGGTTGTCCGATGAATGTCATATCTTTCGGTAAAGCTAAATCATACGCACCGAAGAATGATGTACCTTGTTCAGCTAATAAGACATCATCATCTTTAATAAAGTGTTGCATCATGTCAAAGTAAGTTGCTTGCGTTAAGATATCATCTGATAAAGTCATTTCATTTGTTGCTTCCTTTTCAAAAGGAGGGAATGTACCCTCATATCGATAATCAATTGTATTCAAGCCGTCGATTAAGCGAGGTAGCGTTACGTCTTCAGCAGTTGTTTCGTTCAGCTTGAAGTTATGGTGATTAAGCATAACGACGTCATCAATATCAAATTCATAAGAGAAACCGGCTGTAGCTGAGTCAGTCAATTTAGCTCCAATATTTAAAATTGCGTCGCTGTTATCGACATAATCTTTAATTTGCTCTTCTGCAATTTTGCCATCGTAAATACCAATATAATATGGATTCTCTTCGTTAAAAGCACCTTTACCTAGCGATAATTGAACGACTGGAATCTGTGTTCGATTAACAAATTGCTCAAGTGCCTCGTGTAAATGGAAACTATTAATTTCATGACCTGTAATAATGACGGGTTGTGATGCAGAACGTAATTTTTCTGCAACCATATCTATATAGCGCTCAACGTTCACGTCTGGTACTGGTGTCACATCAAATGATGATTCCACCTCAATTTCAGTCATTGCAACATCAATAGGAAGATGAATGTGCACTGGGCGGCGTTCATGAATAGCAGCATTGATGACTCTAGGAATTTCAGTTGTAGCATTCTCAGCAGTAATGTACGCTTGTGCAGTCGTAATATGTTCAAACATCTTCTGATAGCTATCGAAACGACCTTCACCTAATGAGTGATGCACATATTTACCAGCTTGTTCTACTGCTTGTGTTGGTGCACCTGTAATCGCAATAACAGGGACACGTTCAGCATACGAACCTGCAATTCCGTTAACCGCACTTAATTCACCCACACCAAATGTCGTAACAAGCACGCCTAGTCCATTGATACGTGCATAGCCATCCGCAGCATAACTCCCATTAAGTTCATTAGTTGTGCCAACCCATTCCACACCGTCATGACGCACGATGTCATCTAGAAATGCTAGGTTGAAATCGCCAGGAACACCAAATATTTTATCGACACCTGCACGATGTACTGCATCCATTAAGTATTGTCCTACACGTTGTTTCATATTCATTCCACCTTTATTTATAAATTAGAATACACTTACAATATAAATACATTAAATAATAAAGTCAATCATGTTGACCTTTTTTCGACTGTTTTTTGAAAATTGATTATAATGTGGGTAATCATTCACAAATGGAAAAGGAAAGAAGCTTATGGATAGTAATAAAAATGATTATGAACATATGTTATTTTACTTCGCATATAAGACATTTATAAAAACGGCAGATGAAATTATTGAAAAATATGACATGAGCCGTCAACACCATCGCTTTTTATTCTTCATTAATAAATTGCCTGGTATTACCATTAAACAATTATTGAAAACACTTGAAATTTCTAAACAGGGATCACATGCGACGTTGCGCAAATTAAAAGAAGAAGGGCTTATTGTCGAACAAACATCTGAAGAAGATCGACGCGTGAAACAATTATTCCCAACACCTAAAGGAAGTAAGTTAGTGGATAAATTAAATAAAGCGCAAAATGAATTAATGCAACGTACATTTCAAAACGTGGGCCATGATTGGTATGACATCATGGAAGAATTGTCAAATTACAGAGAAGGTTTTCAAGATATTCAGCATTTGAAAGATGAGTAAGAAATAGGCATTGCGTAGTCGTTTACGCAATGCCTTTTAATAAGGTTTATTAGAAAGTTTTACCCATTTCTTGTGCTTCGGCAATTGAAGCGGCTTTGATTTCTTCTGTTCTTTCCGGTTGTGCATTGTGACCTTCAATAATGACATTTTCGTATGAAGGGACACCTAAGAAAGTCATGATGGTTCTTAAGTAACGGTCACCACTTTCAACATCAGCAGCTGGACCTTCTGAGTAGAAGCCACCACGTGATTGAATGTGTAATACTTTTTTATCTGTTAAAAGACCTTGAGGACCTTCAGCAGTGTATTTGAAAGTTTTACCTGCAATTGAAATCGCATCAATGTATGCTTTTAATACAGGAGGGAATGAAAGATTCCACATTGGTGAAACGAACACATATTTATCCGCAGAAAGGAATTCTTCTAAGATTTCGCTGAAACGATCTACTTTTTGTTGTTCTTCTTTAGTAAGATCGTCACCATTTCTTAATTTACCCCAACCAGTTAATACATCTTTATCAATCACTGGAATATCTTCTTTGAATAAATCAATATGTTTTACTTCATCACTAGCGTGATTTTCTTTGTATGATTCAATAAATGCTTTACCAGCAGCCATAGAATTAGAAGCTAATTCATCTAATGGATGTGATGTAATGTATAATAATTTTGCCACAGTCGTGCACCTCTAATAAATTTATTTCGAAATCGATATAATTAATATATTAGATTTTCAAATTATTGCAATACTTTTGATAAAAAATCAGACCAATGGTGTATAAGATAGTGAAACGTGACTTTAAAAATGAACGATTTTAAGTGTATAATATAGGTAAATTTAGATTTAAATATTTAAGAAATCTAATAAATGTAGAACCTTAAAGGAGTGACAGACATGAAGGGATTATTAATTACAGTAGTTTTAGGCGTAGCTGCATATGTTGGTTTCAAAAAATACCAAAACAAAGTAAACGAAATGCCAAATATTGAATATTAATCTTTAAGGGGGGCGGGACAGAAATTAGCATAATTTCATTGTCCCGCCTCTTTTTTGTGTATATTGTTGTGAAATTAGAAGACCTTTAATGATGTATTAAATATAAGTTTTTTAAAATATAAAATAATTTATCTCAAGTGGACATATAATGACTGTTCAATATTATATAATGTACGGATAAAGAATTCTGAATCATGGTATCGGAATTGAGGTAACACTGACCCAAATAATTAGAAAAAAACTACACATTGCGTATTGATGTAGTTTATTTTATGCGCATTTACATGATATTTACATAAACTTAAACATATATTCGAAGTAATATTCTATGATGAAGTGTAATGGTTTTGTTAATTGTAAAAAATATGTTTTGTCAAGTTGAAGAAAAACAAAATTAATTCACAATTACAAAGAATAATATTAATTATATTTTAAAATTTTGTTGTAAAAACCATGTTAAAAATATAAAATTAATATCGAAATTAGAATTTGGAGGTTGTCATGGAAAATACATTAGATTTATCGAAATTTATGAACGCTATTAAGAAAAATTGGAAGCTAATTGTTCTATTACCAATCATATTAATGCTAATTAGTTTATTAGTAACAGTGTTTTTAATGAAACCTAAATATGAAGCAAATACGCAAGTGCTAGTTAATCATAAGGAGAAAAATAATGAGTATATGGCACAAGAAGTACAAAGTAACTTACAATTAGTTAATACATACGCCGAAATTTTAAAAAGCCCACGTATTATTGTAAGTAGTTCAGTTTTGGAGT
>NZ_JAESLK010000005.1:0-76427 GCF_017892585.1 Staphylococcus sp. GDY8P57P
AGGAGTCTGGACTTGACTAAGTTATAGAAGTTACTTTAAAAAATCAAGTAATTTTTAAATAAATGGTACTAAGGTCCAATGAAAGGATGGCATAAATGAATATTAATACAGCATATTTTGCTGGTGGGTGTTTCTGGTGTATGACCAAACCTTTCGATCAATTCGATGGTATAGAAACAGTAACATCTGGCTACATGGGTGGTTCAACTCACAACCCTACTTATGAAGATGTGAAAAGTGGGACCACAGGACACTATGAAACTGTAAAAATCGAATATGATGTTGCACTGTTTTCTTATAATAAATTATTGGAAGTATTCTTTTCGGTAATTGATCCTATTGATGATGGTGGCCAGTTTCAAGACAGAGGTTCTCAATATAGAACGGCAATCTTCTACACAAATGAGGACCAAAAAAAACTCGCTGAACAATACATCCACCAACTCGAGCAAACCATTCATTCTGAAAAAGCAATAGCAACTAAAATCTTACCCGCTTCAACATTTTACAAAGCGGAAGAATATCATCAAGATTTTTATAAAAAGAACCCTGAGCGTTATGCTCAAGAACAACAAGACCGTGCTAACTATAGCGCAAATTAAACACATAAATAATCAAAGGCATCCTTCATAAATGATTGTTATCATTTCACTTGTAGGATGCCTTATTTTTAAATAATGATTTCTTTATGACGAATAACTCTCATTACTTTTAGCATACTGTACCATAATGAACTGTCTTTTCTATAAACTAAAA
Source organism: Staphylococcus sp. GDY8P57P (assembly GCF_017892585.1). Taxonomy (NCBI): domain Bacteria; kingdom Bacillati; phylum Bacillota; class Bacilli; order Caryophanales; family Staphylococcaceae; genus Staphylococcus; species Staphylococcus sp. GDY8P57P. The sequence continues at coordinate 757 of NZ_JAESLK010000005.1, forward strand.
ATCTTGGTTCCCAATTAGGGCTATATTTTTCTTTATATTTACGTAATCCTTGAAAGCGATAAAGTCCATTGAAATGTTCAAAAACACGACCAGCTACACGTTCACGTGGATATGAATAATTTAATTGACCTACATTCGATAATGTTGCCATCCCCATATTAAATGCTTTATAGCCTTTGTCTTTACCCCAAAGTAGCATATGCAAATACAAACCGTCCATTAAAGGTAAATCAAGGTCAGGTAACCAACGAATTAAATCAACAGAAATAGCTTCATTATAATAAGTAGGCATTAAAGTACAAAACGCAATTACTTTACCCTCTTCATTCTTCATGATTCCAATAGGCGCTTGTTGTAAATAGTCTTCAGTAAATTGTCCTACTGAAAAATGCATTTCATTACGTCCATCTAACCATTGATCACTGACATATTTCAATTCAGAAATAATATCCATTGAAAAAGGTGGTTCTAAAATTTCAAATTGAATATTTAAATCATCGAATTTATTAAGTGTCGCTCGAAAACCACGACGTTTCTTTCCTGATGTCGTAAATTGAGTCAAATCTATGATGGCTTCTTCGCCCAATTTGAAGAATTGATTACCAAAATTATGATAAAGTGGCATAAACCGATCTGACACTTGATAAAAAATGATGTCATAACCTAACTTTTCACCATAATTATAAAAATCAATCAGTAACGATTGGAAAGCATTTGGGTCACCAATTGGATCGCCTAACACAACAAGTGCATTACCTTTATAACGATACATTAAAAATGCTTGTTCATTTTCATGCATAAAGATATCTTTATCCCCACTGTAGATCAGATGACTTAAATAATTACCACCATATGTTTCGATGATTGCTTTACATTGTGACAAATCTTCAAATTGGTGTGGTCTATTGTATTTTGACTCAAGGAGCCATGCAACTATACCCACTAACATTACAACGACAAGAATTGTTAACCAGAAATAATATTTTAATAATGATGTATCCATTTCAATATGATAAATGTCCAGCGCATATAATGTTTCGGAAATAATAATGTGATTAACGTATAATACAAAGACGCTCAAAATAATGGCTACAATGAACCGCTTTAATCTAAATGGTCGCTTCACAACTTTAGATCGGCGATATGCAAGAACAAGTAATACAAATATTAGAATAATCCATGATAATAAAATTAAAGATGCATAAGTGTATATTGTCGCGGCGAAAATTAAAATAAGCGAAATCATTACAAATAAAATAGCACGACGACTTTGCTTGTATACCCCTCTAACATTAAGAAGTAATAATAAACAAGCACTAGTATGAATAGATGACATAATATAATATGCAAAATGATGATCATCATATAAGCCATCATAAACAATCGTAATGTTATTAATAAAGAATACAAAACTTGTGATTAATACTAAAGTGGCTAAAGCAAAAGATGGTATTTTAGCAATAATATCTTTTTGATAAGAAAATAAAAATGATGTTACATCTTTTGCAGGAACAAAATATTTAGATTCTTCAAAGTACTTTCTAGCAGAAGAACCAAATTCAAAAGTAGATAATACAAGTGCAATAATGACTGGTACAAAGTAATAAGCGAAACGATACAATAATAACGCTAATAAAACTTTTTCTTCAGGAACGCCTAACGACTTTAATCCTAGTAATACAACTAAATCGAAAGCACCAAAACCTCCGGGAATAAAACTGACTAATCCAGAAAGCGCAGCAATGATAAAAATTCCAATTACAGTCGTAAATGCGACATTGATATCAACAATAACTGTCGATAAATAAAGTACTGATGCAGCAGCAAGCCACTCAACACTAGATACTAATGTGCAATAAACACCTAAATATTTGTTATAACGATCAATAGGATTAATCATGGTATAAGCAATAAATAAAGGTAAGAATAATGCAACAATATATAATATCCATCTTACCCAGCTTACTTTATTTAATATGTGCGAAGCATCAAAGATATGTAATACGACAAGAATTGATAGAAGACTCAAACCTGTCAACATTGATATAAGTATAATTGAAATGGCATGCACTAATTTTTTTCGATCCGTTGTATAATTTTTATACACAAATGCTCTAAATCCAGCACCGATAAACCCACCAAAACCAACAATAGCATTGAGTGCATTAATAATATAGCTCACTTTAAACACTCTTATCAGTGGGATATCAAGTTTCAATCCCTTAACCAATATAAGATCGTATAAGCTCAGCAAAATCATTGCAGCACCACCACAGATAAATAAGCCTACAAGGTACCAACGATTAATTTTGCTAAAAGCTTCAAGCGTTTGCTTGAAATTAATATGAGCAAGTTCATGATATAGCGTGGCAACAACTGCTATAAACAACACTGCAGCAAAAACAAATTTAAGTATAGATAATAATCTATTTTTTAGTTCTTCAGTCATATCATACCTCTACCTTCAACTTCGATTAGTTTAAAATATATCATACCTTCATTTGAATGAACATATGAATATATATTACACATGCTAACAGTATTGTAATGTACGTGAGATTATACATTCAAATTCCAAAATTTGATATGTACATTTTATTAAAAAAATAGGGCTGAGAAAAAGTGGATATTCCTCTTTCTCAGCCCTAGTCAACTACTACAAAGTAACACTCTAGCATTATTTATCTTTTACTCGACTACACTTTGCATCAACAAGCCGTACTAATCGGCTCGAGTATATTCTTTTGTCTCTTCTTTTTTTATTTCATATTCTCCTGAATCATTACCGTAATACTTATTATAACGACGTTTAAATAATAAGAACATGTGAGAGACTAATACTTTAAGTATCGCATATCCTGGTATACCTAAAATAACACCAACGATTCCTAATAAATTACCAGCACTTAATAAAATGAAAATAATTGTTAAAGGATGAATTTTCAATGTTTTACCCATGACATTTGGTGAAATAAAATGTCCTTCGATAAATTGAACAAGCGTCCATACTACAATTAATTTCAATAACATAAGTGGAGATGTAATAATGGCTATGATAATAGCTGGTGAAATCGCAATAGTTGGACCTAAATAAGGAACAACGCTTGTAACAGCTGCGATACATGCAAGCACCAATCCATAATCAAGCCCAATGATAGAATAACCAATAAAGAGTAAGATACCGATACAAAATGAAACAATAATTTGGCCTTGAATATAAGAACCCACTTGTACACTCATTTTCTCCATTAAATCATGGTAATCTTTTCTAAATTTTGGTGGCATAATCTTAGTTGAATACTCTTTAAACTTATGACCATCCTTTAACATAAAGAACAATACAAATGGTGTTGTGACAAGCACTACACCTACATTTACTATCGCTTCTGCAAAACTTCTTATTTTAGTTCCAAATCCATCAAAATAACTCGAAACCATCGAAGGAATCTTGTTAGAGACTGAGTCTAACCAATCTTGTATTTGAGTATAAAATGAAGATAAGAAAGAAAAATGCGTAACTTGATCTATTGCATTATTAAATTTATCTACATACTTAGGGAAATTGTTCGCTAAGCGTGTGATTTGATCACTGATTAATGGAATTAATAAATTAATAATTAATGTTGCGCCACCAACAATTGCTAAAAACACAATAATAATGCCCAGCAATCTTGGGATATTATATTTTTCCATCAAATTGATAATTGGATTAATAAGATAAAACAAAATGAGCGATAAAATAATTGGTGCCACAATAGTATTAAATATAATGATAAATGGTTCAAAAACATATGAAACTTTATCAAATATAAATATTACAATGCCTATGAGCACTAATGAAAGTAAAGCAAATAATAAATCTTTACCGCCTAAAAACTTCATAAAACGCGTTTCTGTAAAACTGAATTTTTTTGCGCTGTTATCTTCAACTTGTTTATTTTCAGTTGTCATGTTCCTCACCATACCTTAACTAACTTATAGAACTAAAGCTATCTAACATCATAACACAAAAACAATTAAATGTTGTTTCGCTTTAAGATGAACTTATTTGTGTTTCAAAATGATAAATATGTAGTGCAAGATAAACAATTTCAGAATCATCAATAGGAATATTTAAATGTTTTTGTATCATTCTTGAGATTTTAAAAGCAGTATTGTATGCATTAGGATAATGGTTTTTAACCATATCAATAAAGACATCTTGAGCATAAATATATTCTTTTTTATTAAGACGTCGAATTAAAAATTGGATATGCCTAATAAATCGTTGATATTGAACTGTATGATTATCAATTTCATGGTTCAAATCATTTTCAATAATCAGTATGCTCTTACTAATTAACTTATTAATTAAAGACATTTCCTGTATTGTTAAATCCTCAGTGTTAGATGCGATATGTAATGCGATAAATCCAATTTCATCAGGTGGAAAATTAACATCTAGTCGTTGATTCAGTTTATCAATAACTTGGCTTGCAATTGCATAAGCGCCACTATATAAATGTTTGGTTTCAATAGCAAATGGATTACTAATAATTTGATTTTGCTTTAATCTTTTGTATGCAAATATAATGTGATCAGTCAAAGCAACAACAAGATTTTTATCGTCAGTAGTATGCGTTGTACTCGTTATAAAATTGACTGCTTCAATTACCGCTTGTAGAACATCTTCATCTGCAATTTCAACTAAAGATTTATAATATTCTTGCTGTTGCTTTTGTTCTAGCTTATAAACTTTTTCTATTGAAGCACTTTCATCTAAGGTCATTCCCGCCTTTTTATTAAAGCCAATACCTTTTCCAATGAGAATAACCTCTTGATTATTATAAGTGCATATGATGACGTTGTTATTTAAAGCTTTAGAAATAGTATACTCACTCATCATAATCACCTTTCTTTTTAATATATGAATTATAAAACGATTTATTAAAAATGAAAAGATTTCAAACTTAATGTAAAAACTCCTTCCAACGTTATGAAACCTAAATTCAATACATTGAAAGGAGTATGTTAATAATATTATATTAAATAGTTATTCAATCGATTACTTTTTAGGTAGTTGATTTTCTCTACCCCAAGTTTCAATGCCAAACAAGTTGATTTCGAGATTCTCTGGTTTGAACACAGGTTTCATACCAGCTTTACGTTGTTTTTGATAATCTTTCATGACAGCTATTGCTATATTTGAAAGACCGATAATAGAAATCAAGTTAACAATCGCCATTAATCCCATAAATAAATCGGCAGTACTCCATACAGTTTCAGTTTTCACAACTGAACCAACAAATACTAATAAAACAACTAAACATCTGAAAATAAACATAATTGCTTTATTTTTAGATAAAAATTCAATATTTGATTGGCCGTAGTAATAGTTACCGACTACAGAAGAAAATGCGAATAACGTAATCGCAACTGTTAAGAAGATACCCCCAGCTGAACCTAAATGTTCATTTAATGCTGATTGAGTAACTTGAACACCTTGAGGCGCACTTTCACCAAATTTTAATCCTGAATATAATAAAATCATAATCGCTGTAGCTGTACAAACTAACATAGTATCGAAAAATACACCAAGTGATTGAATTAAACCTTGTTTCACTGGGTGTGGTACAGCCGCTGTAGCAGCAGCATTAGGTGCCGAACCCATACCAGCTTCGTTAGAGAATAAACCACGTTTAATACCTTGAAGGATGGCCGCACCAACAGCGCCTCCGGTAACTTGTTCGAAACCAAACGCACTCTTAATGATCGTACCTATCATTGGAACAATTTGGTCAATATTTAATAATAAAATAACTAAAACCATTCCAATATAAATGATCGCCATAATAGGCACAATTAATGACGATAATGTTGCAATACTACGCACACCGCCAAAGATGATGATTGCTGTAATAACTGCCAATACAATACCTGTTATAACTGGACTTATGTTGTATTGAGTATTTAATGACTCTGCAATTGTATTAGATTGAACAGTATTAAATACAAACGCAAATGTTACAGTAATTAATATTGAGAATAAAATACCTAACCATTTTTGATTTAAACCTTTAGTTATGTAGTATGCTGGACCCCCACGGAATCCGCCTTCTTTATCGTGAACCTTATAAATTTGAGCTAAAGTAGCTTCCATAAACGCACTTGCCGCTCCAATGAAAGCAATTACCCACATCCAAAATACTGCACCAGGTCCACCAAGCACAATTGCCGTAGCTACGCCGGCAATATTACCAGTACCTACTCGAGAACCAGCACTGATTGCAAATGCTTGGAATGGTGATATACCTTTTTCACCACTATTCAACGTTTCAGGTTTCTCTACTAAAGCTCTAAACATTTCTGGCAACATACGTAATTGCACAAATTTAGAACTAATTGTAAAGAAGAAGCCTACAGTTAATAGTAATCCAATTAAATATTGCGACCAAATTAAATCATTACCTACCTGAACGATTGTTTTAAACCACCCAGGTATTAAATTATCAAAATCACTCATTAAATCCCTCTCATCTATAATTGATTAATATCCTAAGATATATTACAAGAGATTTATACTGCATTGAATAAACTCAATTAAATAATACTAATGTATATTACGTTTGAGGTTATACAACATCAATATAAATCTCTTGAAAGATTAAAATTGGTTAAAATAACAAGTTCAATTTTATCATTTTCTTTTTAAATTGAAAATAAAATTTTTTGAGCAATTAGTCGATTGTCATATCTAGAACGTCTCCAAACTCCTTAACATCAACGATAAATGAACCATTTGTATATTGTTCAGATAAATGAATATCAGTTATTTGTCCTTCTTCCGTATGACTTTCAGAATATAATGTATACATATGCTCATCTTTAACAACATGACCAGCAACAATACGGTGTGGATTTTTCTTTAATTCTTTAAGTAATGTAATTCCTCTTTGTGCTCGCTTAGCTTGTTGTAGAATTTTATAGCTGATACGTTTTACAGCGCCTCTTTGAGTAGCCATTATAATTGAACTATCTTGATTTACGGCATCTGTCATAACTACAACATCTTCATCTTTTAAATTAATAGATTTAACACCAGCTGCTCTCAATCCCGTATCAGATAATTCTTCAGTTGAATACGTTAATGACATACCTTTATGAGTTAATACAGTAATCAATTGATTTTTATTTAGGCGCATTACACTAATTAATTCATCCTGCGCTTTAACTTTCATGGCAACTAACGGTTTATTGTAGCGCGTTGTCTTAAATAAACTAACGTTACTTTTCTTAATCATACCATTTCGCGTTGCTAATACATAAAATGCATCATCTTTGAAGTTTTGCTCATTGTATACATCGACCACAGTTTCATTATCGTCTAGAGGGACAATTTGAGAAACGTGTTGCCCAAGTTCTTTCCATCGAATATCTGCGAGTTTATGAACTGGAATGAATAAATATCTGCCTTTATTTGTAAATACTAGTACCGTATCTTGCGTATTGACTGTTTGATATTTAAGTAAACTATCTCCATCTTTAAGTCCAATTTCTGCAACACCACTGGCATTAAAACTACGTGTAGATGTGCGTTTAATATAACCCTGACGTGTGATACTTAAAACAACATCTTCACTTGGCACCATCACTTCTTTATCAATTTTAATTTCTGCAATTTCCGCTTCAATTGATGACAAACGTTCAGATTTAAATCGTTTTCGAATGTCAGTCAATTCATTCTTAATTACTTGTAATAGCGCATCATGATTATCCAGTATATGACGGTATTCTTTAATCATATTTGCTAACTCATTATGCTCATTTTCTAATGCAACGATATCCGTATTCGTTAAACGGTATAGTTGCAACATAACGATAGCTTCTGCTTGCGCTTCTGTAAATTCGAATTCAGATACTAAATTGTCTTTTGCATCTTTTTTATTCTTAGAGTTACGAATTAAAGCAATGACTTCATCCAAAATTGATAATGCTTTCATTAAACCTTCTACAATATGCATGCGTTTTTCAGCATGATCTAAATCATATTTAGTACGGTTCGCTACCACTTCAATTTGATGATTTAAATAACTATCTATAATTTGACGAATACCCATTAATTTAGGACGTCCGTCACTAATTGCAACCATGTTAAAGTTATATGCAATTTGTAAATCAGAATTTTTGAATAAATAGTTCTTTATAGCCTCTGCATTTACATCTTTTTTCAATTCAATAGCAATTCTTAAACCAGTACGATCCGTCTCATCTCGTACTTCAATGATACCGTCTACTTTCTTATCGGCTCTTAATTCATCAATACGTTTTACAAGTGAACTTTTATTCACCTCGTATGGAATTTCTGTCACGATAAGTTGTTGGCGACCATTTCGAAGTGTTTCTGCGTCGACTTTAGAACGTACGACAATTTTACCTTTTCCGGTTTCATAAGCTTTCTTAATACCATCGATACCTTGAATAATACCACCAGTTGGAAAATCTGGTCCTTTAATATATTTCATTAATTGACTAACAGTAATATTAGGATTATCGATGTATTTCAATGTTGCTTGAATAACCTCAGCTAAATTGTGCGGTGGAATATCGGTCGCATAGCCAGAAGAAATACCTGTTGAACCATTTACTAGTAAATTGGGGAATCTTGCCGGCAATACCATTGGCTCAAGTGTTGTATCGTCATAGTTAGGAACAAAAGCTACTGTTTCTTTATTAATATCACGTACAAGTTCCTCAGATAATTGACTTAACTTTGCTTCGGTATAACGCATTGCTGCTGGTGGATCATTATCAATACTACCGTTATTACCATGCATTTCAATTAAGACATGTCGCAATTTCCAATCTTGACTTAAACGGACCATTGCATTATATACTGATGAGTCACCATGTGGATGGTATTGACCGATAACATCACCGACTGTCTTAGCACTTTTACGGAAATTCTTATCATAGGTATTTCCACTACTATGCATTGCGAAAAGAATTCTTCGTTGCACTGGCTTTAAGCCATCACGAACATCCGGTAAAGCACGTTCTTGAATAATATATTTACTATATCTTCCAAAACGATCGCCTATCACATCTTCAAGTGATAAATCTTGAATTATCTCACTCAATTTGTTTCCTCCTCAGTATATTCTTCAGTTTCAATTACTTGTACTTCAGTGTTATCTAATATACTTTGATCTTCTTGCATGCCAAATTCAACGTGACTTTCAATCCATTCACGACGTGGTGCAACTTTATCACCCATCAATGTTGTAACACGTTTAGAAGAGCGCATTTCATCTTCAATTTGAACACGAATAAGCGTTCGAGTTTCAGGATTCATTGTCGTTTCCCATAACTGTTCAGGGTTCATTTCACCAAGACCTTTATAACGTTGTAACATAAATCCTTTTCCTAATTTTTTCTGAAGTTTATCAAGTTCATCGTCTGTCCAAGCATATTCAACTTGTTTAGATTTACCTTTTCCTTTTTCAAGTTTATAAAGTGGAGGCAATGCAATAAACACTCTACCAGCTTGTACTAGTGGTTTCATACACTTGAAGAAGAAAGTTAATAATAATACTTGAATGTGCGCACCATCTGTATCAGCATCAGTCATGATAATAATACGATTATAATTGCTATCTTCAATTTTGAAGTCATTTCCTACTCCAGCGCCAATTGTATGGATAATCGTGTTAATCTCTTCGTTCTTAAATATATCCTCAAGTCTTGCTTTTTCAGTATTAATAACTTTACCTCGCAAAGGTAAAATCGCTTGGAATTTTCTATCTCTACCAAGCTTAGCTGAACCACCTGCAGAGTCCCCTTCGACTAGATACAATTCATTTTTTTCAGTATTCTTACTTTGAGCAGGTGTTAACTTTCCTGAGAGCAACGTATCTTTACGTTTATTCTTCTTACCTGAACGTGCGTCTTCACGGGCCTTACGTGCTGCTTCTCTAGCTTGTTGTGCTTTAATTGCCTTTTTCACAAGTGATTTAGAAAGTTGTCCTTTTTCTTCTAAATAAAATGGTAATTTATCAGAGACTACTGAATCAACTGCACTACGCGCTTCTGAAGTACCTAATTTAGACTTCGTTTGTCCTTCAAACTGTAGCAACTCTTCTGGAATACGTACTGATATAATCGCAGTTAAACCTTCGCGTATATCATTACCATCTAAATTTTTGTCTTTTTCTTTTAATTCATTAATTCGTCTAGCGTAATCATTAAAGACACGTGTCATAGCAGTTTTAAATCCTACTTCATGTGTTCCTCCGTCTTTTGTACGCACGTTATTAACGAAACTTAATATACTCTCTGAGTATTGATCGTTATATTGGAAAGCAACATCCACTTCTATGCCATTAGCTGAACCTGTGAACATTGTTACATCATGAAGAACTTCTTTGCCTTCATTGACGTAACTTACAAATTCTTTAATCCCCTCTTCATAATGGTAAACATCTTCACGTTCTTTACCACTACGTAAATCTTTCAATGTTATTTTAAGATTCTTTAATAGGAAGGCTGATTCTTGTAATCTTTCACTCAATGTTTCAAAATTGAATGAAGTTGTTGCTTTAAATATTTCAGGATCTGGTTTAAATGTAACTTTAGTTCCTGTTCTCTTCGTTTTACCTGATTTAACTAAACCAGAGGCAGGCACCCCACCATTTTTAAAACTTTGCTTGTAGATATTCCCATCTCTATGTATTTCAACTTCTAACCATTCGCTCAATGCATTAACGACTGAAGCACCAACACCATGTAATCCACCAGATGTTTTATATCCACCCTGACCAAATTTACCACCGGCATGTAAGACGGTAAAAATAACTTCTACAGTAGGTTTACCTGATGCATGCATCCCTGAAGGCATGCCACGACCATTATCTTCAATAGAAATACTATTATCCTGATTAATTGTTACATTTATTTCATTACCATATCCGTTTAACACTTCATCCACAGAGTTATCTACAACTTCATATACTAAATGATGTAGACCTCGTTTATCAGTAGATCCTATATACATACCTGGACGCTTTCTTACAGCTTCCAATCCCTCTAATACTTGAATAGAATCATCTGAATAATGATTTAAATTTTTTGTTGCCAATGCGTTCGCCTCCTACAAACGTACGTTCGTTTTAAAAACTATACAATAGTTATTCTTATATAAATCGGTCTAAATTGCAAGTGTGAGTTAAAAACTAATCTATTTTAAGTTAGTAAAAAAACAAAATTTCAAAATTGGTCGTTGCTAGCTATGAGATTATGGTAAAATATAGCTACGTTATTAAAGGATGTGTAAAGTTATATGATGATAGTAGTCATGCTCATATTAAGCTATCTCATCGGTGCTATTCCTAATGGATATGTTATAGGAAAGCTCTTTTTCAAAAAAGATATTAGACAATTTGGAAGTGGCAATACTGGCGCAACTAATAGCTTCCGAGTTCTTGGTAAACCAGCAGGATTTGTTGTAACCTTTTTAGATATATTTAAAGGGTTTATAACCGTTTTCTTTCCCATTTGGTTTCCAGTGCATGCAGATGGACCGCTTAGCACGTTCTTCACACATGGGTTAATCGTAGGTTTATTCGCAATACTAGGACACGTTTATCCGATATACCTTAAATTTAAAGGCGGTAAAGCAGTTGCTACAAGTGCAGGTGTTGTCTTAGGTGTAAACCCTATTTTACTGCTCGTATTAGCAATTATATTCTTTGGCGTGTTATATATATTTAAATATGTTTCACTCTCAAGTATTATTGCTGCAATATGTTGTGTAATTGGCTCACTCATCATACAAGATTACATATTATTCGGTATGAGCCTACTTGTTTCGATTATTTTAATCATAAGGCACCGTACTAATATAATAAGAATCTTTAAAGGCGAAGAACCTAAAATAAAATGGATGTAATTATTAATCAGAAAATATCGATCCCGAAATCTATAATATAATAATGCTACTTTGCAAATCACAGTAGCTGACTGTATTGAGAAGACGCTTGAACCAAGCTATTCACAAAACTAGTCATCTTTGCGGGCGGAGCCCAAACTAAGCAAGCTGGGAGTCGGGGCCCCAGCAAAGAGAATTTCATCAAGAAATTCTACAAGCTAAGCAAGCTGGGAGTCGGACAGTGAATTTAAAAGCATTCTGTCCTACTCCTTTTTATTATGCTCATAAAATCATTAAAGATTATCTCAAAAAGGTATTATGTTATAATGCTTAGAGTTCCAATAAAGATAAAAATTTAGTAATAGATATATAAGGTAGGAGGATTATGTAATGAAAATTAAACTAACAGATCAAGCTGTAGAATGGTTTAAAGATGAATTAGATTTGCCTGAGAATGACAAGGTTTTACAGTTTTACGTACGATATGGTGGTGAATTTCAACTTAAACAAGGTTTCAGTCCTGCCTTTCGCGTTGAACCTAGACAAGATGTAGAAATAGGTTATGAAGAGAATTATAATGACTTAGTATTGGTCGTTTCAGAAGATGATTTATGGTATTTCGAAGATAGTGATGTTCTCGTTGAAAAAGTAGACCATGACGACGAAATTGCCTATTCTAAAGTAAATTAAATCATAAAGACCATTGGGACAACATGATAGAGATAATGTTGTCCCAATGGTCTTTTATTTTATTTAAATTTCAAGATCGCTTGGTTGTGTTACTTCAAAATCTTTTTCTTCTTGATTCAATTTATCAACGTGACTATATGTTTTATGCCATTCTGGAAAATAGCGATCTAACCTTATTGGACGAAAATTACTTGATTTCATACATATTAATTGTGTAGATCCCGTTGTCGCAAGTTCCCCATTTTCATTATAAACTTCATAACAATAAACTGATTTAAGCCTTGAATATTGTTCAACCCATGTTTTGATTGTTACTTTTTCAGGATAAAAAATTGATTTTTTATATTTAATTTGAAGGTCTACAACCGGAGAAATGATACCCTCTCTCTCCATGTCTGCATAACTAAAGCCCAGCTTACGAATATAATCTGTTCGTGCAACTTCAAACCATGTAGCGTAATTCCCATGGTAAATCACACCCATTTTATCTGTTTCTTGATATCTAGCTTCAATTTCAGTCATACTGTATATCATTCATTCGTACCTCTTTCCTATATCATTCACAATTCATATTAACATAAAAAAGCCATGCCAACATAAAGTCAGCATGGCTTCACATATTAATTTATTGTGCTAATTTGTTTCTTAAAACCATTTGTAAAATACCACCATGACGATAGTAATCTAATTCAACTAGAGAATCGAAACGGACGATTGCTTCAAAATCAACAACGTCGCCATTTTCTTTTTTAGCGTGAACTTTAACAATATCATGAGGACGAACAGTTTCATCGATGTCTACTGAAATTGCTTCTCTACCATCTAAACCAAGTGAATCAGCTGAATCACCATCTTTAAATTGTAATGGTAACACGCCCATCATAACTAAATTAGAACGGTGAATACGTTCATAACTTTGAGCGATAACTGTTTTAACGCCTAATAAGTTTGTACCTTTTGCAGCCCAGTCACGAGAAGAACCCATACCGTAATCATTTCCTGCTAAAACAGCTAAACCAGTACCGTCTTCTTTATATTTCATAGCAGCATCATAAATTGGCATTACTTCATCAGTTGGCCAATATGTTGTGAATCCACCTTCAGTACCTGGCGCTAATTGGTTTTTAATACGAATATTCGCAAATGTACCTCTTACCATTACTTCATGGTTACCACGACGAGAACCGTATGAGTTAAAGTTTCTAATAGGTACATCGTGATCTAATAAATATTTACCTGCTGGTGTATCTTTACCGATAGCACCTGCTGGAGAAATGTGGTCAGTCGTTACTGAGTCACCAAATTTACCCATCACTCTTAAGTCTTTAAGCGGTTCAATTGTACCCGGTTCTTTAGATAAACCTTGGAAGAATGATGGATTTTGGATATATGTTGAGTTTGGATCGAAATCATATAAAGGAGCATCTGTTACATCGATTTCATTCCACATTTCATTGTTGTTATATACATTTTTATATTCTTCTAGGAATAGCTCAGGTGTTACAACACTATCTACAGTATCCGCAACTTCTTGAATAGTAGGCCAAATATCATTTAAGTATACATCTTCACCATCTTTACCTTTACCGATAGGTTCATTTTGTAAATCAATATCAACTGTACCAGCTAATGCATAAGCTACTACTAATTGAGGAGAAGCTAAATAGTTTGCTTTAACTAATGGATGAATACGACCTTCAAAGTTACGGTTACCAGATAATACTGATGTTACTAATAAATCTTCTTCAGCCACTGCTTTTTCAATTTCTGGTAATAACGGTCCAGAGTTACCGATACATGTTGTACAACCGTAACCAACTAAGTTGAAACCTAAATCATCAAGGTATTCTTGTAAACCTGAGTCACGTAAGTAACCAGTTACAACTTTTGAACCCGGTGCTAATGAAGTCTTAACAAATTCAGGTACTTTAAGGCCTTTTTCAACAGCTTTTTTAGCAACTAATCCTGCACCTAACATAACATATGGGTTAGATGTATTAGTACATGATGTTATCGCTGCAATAGCTATATCACCTGTTTTCATTGTTGCAGTAGATCCATCTGCAAATTGAATATCTGCTTTTTTATCAAATTCGCTTTGATCTAATCCGTGTCCTTGGTTACCAGCTGGTGCAGTAACAGATTTTTCAAATTCTTTTTTCATATCACTTAAGAAAATTAAATCTTGTGGACGCTTTGGACCTGATAATGAAGCTTCAACAGTTGATAAATCTAAATCGATAACATCTGTGTATTCTGGATCCTCTTTATCTACAGTGAAGAACATATTATTTTGCTCTAAGTATGCTTTTACTAATTCAACATGTTCTTCTTTACGTCCAGTTAATCTCATATATTTAAGTGACTCTTCATCAACCGGGAAGAAACCACAAGTTGCACCATATTCAGGCGCCATGTTGGCAATTGTTGCACGGTCTGCTAAAGGTAGATCCGTTACACCTGGTCCAAAGAATTCAACAAATTTGCCTACTACACCTTTTTTACGTAGTTCTTGTGTTACACGTAAGGCTAAATCAGTAGCTGTTGAACCTTGAGGTAATGAATTAGTTAAACGTACACCAATTACTTCAGGAATTGGGAAGTATGATGGTTGGCCTAACATCCCCGCTTCAGCTTCGATACCACCAACACCCCAACCAAGTACACCAATACCATTAATCATCGTTGTATGAGAGTCAGTTCCTACTAGTGTGTCTGGAAATGCCGTTTGTTCTCCATCAACGTCACGAACGTGTACCACATTTGCAAGATATTCTAGGTTTACTTGGTGAACGATACCTGTAGCAGGGGGAACAGCATTATAGTTATCAAATGCTTTAGTTGCCCAATTTAAAAATTGATAACGTTCATAGTTACGTTCAAATTCTAATTTCATATTTCTTTCTAATGCATCTGGATTAGCATAGCTATCAACTTGAACAGAGTGGTCAATAACTAAGTCTACTGGTACTTCTGGGTTGATTTTATTAATATCCCCACCAACATCATTCATTGCTTTACGTAATGATGCCAAGTCTACTACTGCAGGAACACCTGTGAAGTCTTGTAAAATAACACGAGATGGTTTAAAAGGTACTTCACCTTCGTTCCCTTCCTTACCAAAGTTACCCAAAGCTTTAATATGTTCATCTGTAATGACAAATTCATCTTCTTGTCTTAAGACAGATTCTAATAAAACACGAATTGAATAAGGTAATTTACTTACTTTCGTTAAGCCTTGGTCTTCTAAACTCTTTAAATCATAATACGTATATGACTGGCCATTCGCTTCAAATGTCTTTTTAGCTTGTTGCTTAATGTTTGAAGTCATTTGTATATCCCCCTTGAATATTAAAAATTCATATTTATATGCCTTTAAATAAATTGTATAATTATATGATTTTCAAAACAACTCTATATACTTATATTTCACGTGATTTAGCTTTCGCATTTTTAATCAGTGTATATAAGTTATTCTTATCATATAAGCAACCTACTATAAGTAAATATTATTAATTGAGAATGATTTTCATTAATATACAAATTGTTGTAGCTGCTTCAATAAAAAAATTGCCTTCAAGCACTGGTTAAGTGCTTGAAGGCAATAAACTTAATTACGATTACCTAATATTATTTTTCAGCGTTTCTTCTTGATTCACGCTTTTCTAAAATATCAGATTCATAATCTTGTTGCTGATATTTAACATAATCTTCAAGTCTATGTTTATTTGGTTGTAGTGTTAATCCTAAGAATTTACGTTCTTTATTTGCATCCTTATAGAAACTAATCATCATCATTATTACTACAAAGGAGAATGGGAAGGCACTTATGATTGCCGCACTTTGAATCGCATTTAATGCGTCAGCACCATTTCCTCCACCTGCTAATAATAAGATGAACGCGATTAATGATTGCGCAACACCCCAAGTTACTTTAACAGTACCAGAAGGTTCAAGTGAACCAAATGTTGTTTGCATACCTAGTACGAATGTTGCTGAATCGGCAGATGTAATAAAGAATGAAGCAATTAACACTAATGCTATAAGTGATAATGCCATTCCTAATGGAACGTGGTGGAATACACCAAATAGTTGAGTTTCAGGTGTCATATCAAATAACTCAGGATGTTTTTTACCTGTTTCGATACCTAATACACCAAATACACTGAACCATAAGAAACTTATGATAGCAGGTACAAGTAATACACCTGAAATAAATTCACGAATTGAGCGTCCTTTAGAAACACGTGCGATGAACACACCTACGAATGGACTCCAGCTTAACCACCAACCCCAATAGTAAAGTGTCCAAGAAGACATCCATTCACGTTTTTGGCCATTTAGCGCTGCAGTATCAAAACTGTTGAATAAGAATGTATTGAGTAAGCTACCAGTTGAACTAGTAAACATATTAAAGATGAGTACAGTCGGTCCAATTATTAAAGCAATAATCATTAAAAGTGTACCTAATCCAATATTTAAGTTACTTAAATATTGAATACCTTTACTTAAACCTGACCATGCACTAGCAATAAATAAAACTGTAACTACTACGATAATAATAGATTGAACCCATACATTATTTGGAATGCCAAATAGGTAATTAAGTCCACCATTAATTTGTAGTGCGCCCATACCAAGTGATACAGCTACACCTACAACAGTTGCGAAAACTGAAAGAACGTCAATAACTGTTCCGATAGGTCCTTCAACTTTATCACCTAAAATTGGACGTAATGTTCTTGAAATTAATCCTGGTTCATCTTTTCTAAATTGTGCATAGGCTAATGCTAATGCAACTACGCCATATACTGCCCAAGCATGGAATCCCCAGTGGAAGAATGTTGAACGTAATGCTTCCGTGTATGCTTCAGTAGTTTTAGGATCCGCATTAGGTGGTGAAGCAAAATCTGCCATAGGTTCAGCTGCGCCGTAGAACACTAAACCTATACCCATGCCGGCACTAAATAACATTGCAAACCAAGATACTGTATTAAATTCTGGTTTATCGTTTGGTTTACCTAGCTTAAGTTTACCGATTGGACTAAAGATTAAAAAGATACAAAAGAACACAATTACTGTAGTCAAAATCATGTAATACCAACCAAGCTTTTCAGTAATCCAACTACTGATATTACCTGTAATTGTACCGAATTGCTCCGGTAAAAACGCACCGATTAATACCACAATAGCTACTACTATAGCACTATAGATAAAAACCGATGAAAACTTCTTATTATGCTTTGTTTCTTCTGAAGAAGAATTCATAATTTACTTACTCCTTTCCTTTACTATATTTTAATTTACATATGATAATATTCTATGAAGTAATTTAAGACGCTATATTAAAGGATAACAAAGGCTTTATACAATAGCAAATTTCTTTTAAATTAAACATTTACTAAAATATTTATATGTTGTATAATATATTTTATTCTTATGTGGGGGTATTGAGTTTATGTTTAAAGAATTTAAAGAGTTTGCACTTAAAGGTAACGTGTTGGATTTAGCAATCGCTGTAGTTATGGGTGCAGCGTTCAACAAAATTGTTACATCTTTAGTTACATACATTATTATGCCATTAATTGGTAAAATTTTCGGCTCAGTTGATTTTGCTAAAGATTGGGAATTCTGGGGAATTAAATATGGCCTATTCATTCAATCGATTATTGATTTTATAATTGTAGCAATTGCACTATTTATATTTGTAAAAATAGCAAATACATTAGTGAAAAAAGAAGAGCCTGAAGAAGAAATCGAAGAAAATACTGTTTTATTAACAGAAATTCGCGATTTATTAAGAGCAAAATAATGATAATTAAATACAATATGGCAACGATAGTACTGATATTAAGTTGCCATATTGTATTTTTTTTAATTCCATTTAAATCTGGTTTGACTTTGATATTGATTTGACGTTACTTCGAGAATTAATGGTATGCGTTGTTTCAGTTCGCTCACATGAGATATAATTCCAACCATTCTACCTGTCGTTTTTAGTTTAACGATAGTGTCTAGCGCCGTTTCTAATGTTTCTTGGTCTAGCGTACCAAACCCTTCATCAATAAACATTGATTCTAATGTAATACCGCCAGATTCCTGTTGGACCACTTCACTTAAACCTAATGCTAAAGCGAGTGATGCTTGGAATGTTTCACCACCAGATAACGAACTAATGTGTCTGGATTTATTTGAATGAAAATCAAACACTTCAATTTCTAAACCACTATAACCATGAGATATTGATTCTCTTCGTTTTAATTGATATCTTTCTCCACTCATACGCTCTAAACGTATATTTGCTTGATGGATGATACGTTCTAAATAGTAAATAAGTACATAATTTTCTAATGTTAATTTCTTACTATTTTTGCCTGATAATACCTCAGATAATTCAAATATTTCTTGTTGCTCTTTTAATTCTTTGTCTAAATAATTAATATGGTTCGTTATACTATTGAATTTTTCTTTATTACTTTGTACTTTATATTGAACTGTAGCACTCATTTCCATGTAATGATTATACTGTTTTTCAATTTCAGTCTTAGTAGCGTCTAACTGATCAACCGCTTCAGGTACTTGACCTTTCGTAATATTAGATAAACGCTCAATTTCTAATGTGAATTTTTGATGATCTTGTTCATATTGCTTAATCTTCATTTCAATTTGTTCTTTGCTATTTAACTTAGCAAGTAAAGATGCAACATCTTCATATGAATTTAATCCTATACGTTCCATTTCTTGATTAATCTTGTCGCTATAATCATTTAGTTCTTGTTTAAGTTCCTCGATACCTTGCTGATTATTATTTAAATTATTAGATTCAATTTCAATTTGTTGCTTTGTTTGGTTTAATTCTGACTCTAAAGTTTCTTTCTTCATTACATATTCACTAACAATTTGATCATATTCCATGTAGCATTGTTCAAAATTTGATATGTCTTCGTAGTTGGTATTATCTTTAAAATCCAATATTAATGTTTCGTAATATTGCTTCAATGATTGTAATTTTTCATGTTTAATCTGTAAACTATGATAGATGTCTTTTTGCTTTTCGAGTTCTTTTTTTAATTTCTCAAGTTCTTTTAATTGAAGCTGCAGATTTTCTTTTTCTTTACTTTTTACTGTTAATTGGGCTTCTATTTCACCAATGTCGTTAATTTCATCATCATTAAACTCTAATTCATTCATTTGTTTACTAATATGTTCAGAAGTCGTTTCAAGTTTTGTTAACTCATTCACTTTAGAATTCAACTCATTATTCACATTTTTTATTAAACTTTGATTTCTAGCGATTTCATTAAAGTTGATATGCTCATTAAGTGATTCAATCTCATTCCCACATATTGGACATGTGTCTCCAACGTGAAGCGCATTTTGAATCTCTTGAATAAATGTTTGTTTATCATTTAAATCAATATTTGTTTTATCTATTTTCTCTAATTCAACCTTCAAATCTGAGATCTGTTCTTTAACCTCACTAATTTTAATTTCAGTTTCGTTATATTTTTGATTTAATAATTGAAATTTATCTTTACTCTCTTTTAAAGCCATTTTTTTATCATATGTCATTTTTAATTCAAATATAACTTGGTTAAGTTTTTCAATATTTTCACTACTAACATCTATTTGAGCAATTTCATTATTTAAATTATTGATTAAGACTCTATTTTCTTCTTGCGTTTGATTATTACTTTTAAGATGCGCATCATTTTGTTTAATTTCTTCAAATGCTTTCTGATATTTATTCAAATTCATATAAAATTGTTTTGTTTTTTCAACGTATGCTGCTTTATTAGTAACCATTTCAGACTGTTCATTTAAATTATTCTGTTCTTTTTGGAGTTTGTTCAAATTTGCATTAAGTTCTTCCAAATATTTTAAAATAGTATTTAACTTCTGTTGCGTATCTTTTAGCTTTTGTTCTTTAGCATTTTTTTGATCGTATAAATGACTTAAGGGTTTAACTTCCATTATTTTATGTAATTCACTTTTTAATTCTTCAATATACGCTTTATTTTTTTCAAGTTGAATTTTTTCATTTTTATTACGTTCTAGTTCTTTTAATGAATCAATTAAATTATGATTTGACTCTATCTTGCGTTTGATAGATTCAAGTGATTCGAAATGCTGTGATTTTAGATGTTCATATTCTTCACCTAAACGTTGACCTACTTGTTCAAATTGAGGTATTGCATTAACAATTTCTTTAGTTTGCATACTATTTAAGTCTTTAAATTGAATTAATGTATCATCTTCAAATGTTTCAACATCATCCCAAAGCATCTGAATTTGATCATAACGTGTTTCAATGTGCTTTTTCTCATCTTTAACTTGATTCATTAATAAATTCTGCATCTCTTCAAAACGTATACTGTTAAATAGCGTTCTTAAAATACTCTGTTTATCAGAACTATTTGAAACTAAAAATTTCTTAAATTCGCCCTGTGGTAATATAAATAATTGTCTAAATTGCTCCGCATTTATACCTAATAGTTCTTTGATATAACTATTACCTGAACTAATTTTACTCTCTCGCAATTCATATGACTGACTATCTTCATCAAATTCAAATACATCAAGTTTCCCTGCTGTTGGCGATGAATTTCCCTCTTTAACGAAACCAGCTTGTCTATATATTTTAAATTTCTTATCATTGATATTAAATTCATACTCTACACTCATTGGTGATTTACCATCAGCGAAATGACTTCGCAATTCACCCTCATTTCTTCCTTCTGTTGAAGCCTTTCCAAATAATGCATAAACAATAGCATCAAACAACATCGTCTTTCCCGAACCAGTTTTCCCGCTAATTAAAAATAACTGTTCATTATTTATTTGTTGAAAATCAATCATTTCGTGTATAAATGGTCCAAAGTTATTAAGTATTAATTTAGTTGGTCTCAATGATTTAATCCTCCTTATAAATAACTTGGTTTAATAATTGGTGTATCTTTTTCTCTTGATATTCTGTTAAATCTTCATCTGTAATCGTTTTAAAGAAATTTTTAATGATTGTAGGATCATCTGTTGTTTTAAAATTTGCATAAGTGGTATCATTTCGACTTTCAAATGTGATATTACTTAAAGATAATGTATTCGGAAATAGTTGTTTAAGGTGGATAATTGGATCAGTAACATGTGACATATTTTTTAATTTAAAATGGAAATAGTTGTCTTTACTCTTCACAGGAACATTTCCTTGTACGACATCCATATAGTCACCTTCAATTTCTTCTAATTCTCGCAATGGCTTCAATTGAACAAACTTAGTTTCAATGTTGTTTTTTGATTTTATTGTTAATCTCTTATAACCTTTAGCTTGATTAACCTCTGAAAATGAATATTGCAATAGTGAGCCACTATAATCAATGACATTATCGGTGATGCTAAACGGATGATGCAAATGTCCTAAGAGCACTCTATCGAACATTTTAAAATTAGACTTTTCTACACTCTCAACTGTCCCAATTGTAAGAGGTCTCTCAGACTCTGACGTTTTACCACCTTTAATAGTTAAATGGCCAATTAATATATTGATTTGATTTTGATCTAAATGCGTTGATAAATGCTCGATACATTTTTGAGTTGCTTGCTCATAGGTCTTTATCTCATCGTCATTAAAAAAGGCTTTAATTTCACTAATTGTGGCAAATGGGAGTGTGTAAAAGTTGATGTCATTAATCGTTATGGGTGTAGACATTGAATGAAGTTGCGTTCGAATATATAAATGTGAAAACTCAAACCAAGTAGAACCATAGTTTAATCTTTCTCTACCATCATGATTTCCATTCGTTATAATCGTCGGAATCTCCATGTTTACATTGATTGTTTTAATCGTTTCTTCAAAAAGTTTAATTGTTTCCTTACTAGGATAAGACGTATCATAAATATCACCTGAAATGATTAAAACATCTGGTTTCTCGTCTTTCAAATTCTCAATAAACTGGTTTAGTATGTATCGTTGATCTTCTAAAAATTGCTTACCATTTAAAATCTTACCTAAATGCCAATCAGCAGTATGAATAATCTTCATTTTAACTCCTCCATCAAGAACATTTGTTCGTATTTATTATATCCTGAATTACTTCATAGTTCAAACTAAAAAAAGGTGGAACGATATCATTAAGAAGTCGTCTTCCACCTAACAAACAATGTGTCTTTATATTCTTTCAAACACGCTATGCTAACCCTAGCTTATTTTACAATTCTACTTTTCAATTTTTTATATTTATACAACATAGCTAATCTCCAAGGTACAATCATGCTAAAGGCTAATAAGAAGAACATACCGCCAATTTCACCTGGATCAATTTGACTACTAATAAATATTTTAATTACAGTTCGTATAATTAACAATGATATTAAAATAATTGGAAATGCTTTAGAACGCTTCATATAAATATCAGTACCATGTATCTCAAAATGACTTGTCCATATTAGGACTGTAGAGAATAAAACGCCGAGTATGATTGATTCTAAGATTTCCATCCCAGTTAATCTAAAGTACGGAATCACATACATCAATGCACCTGTAGCCATAAAAAATGGTGGTAAAATGATTTTCTTTTCATTAACAGGAAAGTTTTGTGCTTTCATGCGAATAAAAATTACCACGATTCCCATAAATAATGCAAATACAATTGAAAAAATTAAATATGCCAACGTTACACCCTCTTATATTCATAAACTCTTACTAGAGATTACTTAATTAAAAGTAATTTGATATTTTAAATCTTTTTAATTTTTTTAAATAACACTAAAGATGTTTTACTATAAAAATAAAGGATTGTAAACCTTAAAGGTCTTACAATCCGTTAGAAGATTATTTTTTTGAACTTTTCATGTTTTGATCCATGTTTTTATTCATCATTGTCATCATTTGATTGATTTTCTTTTGCGATGGTTTTTGACCCATTTGCATCATCATCATACGTAACATTTCTTCATTAATAGGTGGGTTTTTTTTCAGATAATCCATCATGTATTTACGTGCTAAAAAGAAACCACCAACTAGTCCACCGATAAGCGCTACAATGATTAATAAAATTGCTAACCACGTTGCCATTGTTTCACCCACTTTCTATATCCTACTGAATTTTACTAAATTACTATTCTATTTTCAAGAGCTAGTTAGTAAATCTATATCCAAATGTTATCATAACAAATACTTACTCAAATGTAAGTCTTATTTTTAAACTTACACATAAAAATTTAAAATCAATTATATATTTTTATAAATAAATGAAGCGGGACAAAATTCAATTTGAATTCATTGTCCCGCCCCTACAAAGATATATGACTAAGAAGGCATGTTCAAACGCTGTCTTAGATTAGTTAACTTCTAGGCATTAACTAATATTTCCACTATCTTTTTGTGCCAAGCTTTCATTTTTCCATCATTAAAGTGTACGAATTTGATTTAATACATTTTCTTTTGTGAAACCATATTTTTCGACAACTAAATCACCAGGGGCACTTGCACCAAACTGATCAATACCAATCACTTTACCTTCTGTTCCAACATATTTATGCCATCCTAGTGGTGATGCCATTTCAATTGCCACACGTTTAGTGATTTCTTTAGGAATTACAGATGCTTTATATTCATCTGATTGTTGTTCAAAAGCAAACCAGTTTGGCATTGATACTACACGTACACCTTTACCTTGTTTATCTAAATCTTTAGCCGCTTCAATAGCTAAGCTAACTTCTGAACCAGTTGCTAGTAACAAGTATTCAGGCTTAGTTTCTGTTTCAAAAACAACATAAGCACCTTTACGAACACCTTGTTCAACTGTATCTTCATCAACGTCTAAATATGGTAGATTTTGACGTGTAAGTACTAATGAAGTAGGTGTTTGTTCTGATTCTAGCGCAACTTCCCATGCTACTCTTGTTTCGTTTCCATCCGCGGGACGTATAACATTCATATTTGGAATAGATCTTAATCCAGCTAATTGTTCAATTGGTTCATGAGTAGGACCATCTTCACCTACTGCAATTGAATCATGTGTAAAGATAAATGTTGAATTTAATCCCATAATAGCTGATAAGCGTAACGCAGGTTTTAAGTAGTCACTAAATACAAAGAATGTTGCACCATATGGATGTAAACCGCCGTGTGCTGCCATACCATTTACAGCTGCACCCATTACGAATTCACGCACGCCAAACCATATATTTTTACCTTCAGGTGTATTTCTATCATAATCAGTTGCTTCTTTTACATTTGATTTATTTGAACCAGCTAAGTCAGCTGAGCCACCAAAGAATGAAGGCACAGATTTACTTAACGCTTGGATGATTTCTCCTGAATCAGCACGAGTTGCAGCATTATGATCGCTATCAAAGCGTGGTAATTCATCTCTATAATTTGTTGGTAATTTACCGCTAATAGCCAATTTAAATTCATCAGCTAATTCTGGATATTTATTTGAATACGTTTCTAATAATGCTTTCCATGCGTCTTCATGTTCATTTGCACGTTTTAGCATTGTAGTTTGGAAAATTTCATATACTTCTTCTGGAACGTTGAAACGTTTTTCTGGATCTAAACCATATGCTTCAAATGTTAATTTTCTTTCATCTGAACCTAGTGGTGCACCGTGAACGCCATTCGTTCCGCTAACATTAGGCGCACCATAACCAATAATTGTCTTAACTTCAATCATCGTTGGTCCATGTTGTGATTTAGCTTTCGTAATCGCTTGATCAATAGCATCAAGATCATTACCATCTTTAACTAAAATGTGATTCCAACCATAACTTTCGAAACGTTCTTTTACATCTTCTGAAAATGCTTTGTTTAATTCCCCGTCTAATGAGATATCATTTGAATCATATAATACGATTAATTTATCTAATTGGTTGTGACCTGCAAATGAAGCAGCTTCATGAGAAATACCTTCCATTAAGTCACCATCAGATGCTAGTACGTAAGTATAGTGATCAACAATATTGAAGTCATCTTTATTAAATTTACCAGCTAAATGATCTTCAGCTAATGCCATACCCACTGACATAGCAAAACCTTGTCCTAGAGGACCAGTAGTAACTTCAACACCATCAGTGTGTCTGAATTCAGGGTGTCCAGGTGTTTTAGAGCCCCATTGTCTAAATTGCTTTAATTCTTCTAATTCAAGACTACCTGAAACATGTAATAAGCTATATAATAGCGCAGAACCATGGCCTGCTGACAATACAAAGCGGTCTCTATTAAAATAGTCTTTAGATTGAGGGTTAAAATTTAAATGGCGTGTCCATAACGTGTATGCCATTGGTGCAGCGCCCATTGGTAACCCAGGGTGACCTGAATTAGCTTCTTCTATTGCATCGATACTTAAAGCTCTAATAGTATCTATCGCTAGTTGATCTTTCTCGTTAAACATCTCTAATACTTCCCTTCTATTTAAATCATATTTGTTATATTATAACTTAAAAATAGTGTAATTGATAATCGTTTAGTCTCAAAGAACCTTACTTTAAATTTACTACTTTTTATTTTGTGCTTGAATTTTTTTTAATTTTTCAGGCGTAACATCATTACCTTCTGGATCAATTACTTTTGTACTTTCAATTTGTTGTTTAAATCCTTTTCTAAATGCTTCTAAATATTTTTTACGTAATTTTGACTGTTCTTTAGCTTCAGCTTCCGTCAAGCCCTGCTCTTTTTTCTTTTTAGCTAGTTCATTAATTCTATCTATATTTAAATTATCTTGAGGCATCTTTATCACTCTTTCTATATTTTCCTATTTCATTCTCTTTTACTTCATAGAATATAACAAAAAAGAGGCCTAGGCAAAAGCTATAGACATTTCAATAGCTTCGATAGACCTCAAAATTGATACTTATCTGACAAAGGCGAACACTTTGTAGTCATTTTGTTCCCCATTCGTGTTATTTACGTTCTTATTATCATCTTTAATTATTGCCTGTTTAGAAATTGTATGATCAGTGATTTCGTACGTTTGTTCCGTTTGAGCGTTATGATATAAATTCATGAAAAATACTATAAAAACAACACAAGATATTGATACAACAGCTATATTCGTAATTAATTTATTTTTATATTTATTAAACATTACTTCCACCTCTAGAACATTTGTTTGTATACACACTTTAACAGAACATCTGTTCCTAGTCAACACAAAAACGAACAAATGTTTGTTCATTAAATAAATAAATGCTATACTATAGTTAAATAAAACTAGGGAGTGCCTATATATGAGAGAATTAACTAAACGTCAAAGCGAAATATATGATTATATTAAACATGTAGTACAAACGAAAGGATATCCACCTAGTGTTCGAGAAATCGGTGAAGCTGTTGGATTAGCGTCAAGTTCTACTGTCCACGGCCATTTATCGCGACTAGAAGAAAAAGGATATATTAAAAGAGACCCTACTAAACCAAGAGCAATTGAAATTGTTAGCGAACAAACGAATGATTCAGTTAACATGGAAGAAACAATTTACGTTCCTGTAATCGGTAAAGTTACTGCTGGTATTCCAATTACTGCAGTAGAAAATATTGAAGAATATTTTCCATTACCAGAGCATTTAACATCTACACACAATAGTGACATTTTCATTTTAAATGTTGTTGGTGAAAGTATGATTGAAGCTGGCATTTTAGACGGAGACAAAGTTATCGTTAGAAGTCAAACCATTGCTGAAAACGGAGACATTATTGTAGCTATGACTGAAGATGATGAGGCAACGGTTAAACGTTTCTATAAAGAGAAAACACGTTATAGATTACAACCTGAAAATAGTACAATGAGCCCAATTTATCTTGATAACGTAACCGTTATAGGTAAAGTGATTGGTTTATATAGAGAATTGTAGTTCTAAATTTTAAAATTTACGTTTACCTCTCTCTTATATATCGAAATAAATAAAGAACTAGCAAAGTTTACAATGTAGACTTTGCTAGTTCTTTTGCTTTTCATTTTCTTTTTTATTCAAAATTTCTTTAACTTTGTCTAGAATATCTAGTTTTTTCACATCTTTAGTTGTCATAATATCAACTTCCTTATCAACTAAAAGATACCCTAAATAAGTTGGTTTAAAACACTTACCCAGTATAATTTTCTGTCCAATATGGCTGACGCTCATCATTAAAATCAACGCCTACCCCTAGTGTTTTAAAATTTGAATTCAATATATTTTTTCTATGACCAAGTGAATTCATTAATCCTTCATGTGCAAATATACTATTTTGTTGACCGTAAGCTAAATTTTCACCTGCAGCGTTAAAGTCAATGTTATCAGCCTTTAATCTATCAAATGGGGATGCCCCATCTAAATTGTTATGATCAAAATAATTCTGTTTTACCATATCTTCACTATGCTTTCTCGCAGTATTAGACACATCTTGAGCATAACTTAATGTATTCAGTCCATGTTGTTTTCGCTCTGCATTAACTAAATCATAATTTTGATATTCAAAACTCTGTTCTAACGTTGAGGATGGTGCACCATAGTGTTGAGTCAATCTTTTTTCCATAGCATCACTAACTTGAAGTAATGCGGTAACACCATTGTCATTATGTTTATCATAAAAAACAGTTGTATAAATATTATCCTCATGGAAAACATCATATTCATCACTACTGATATCAATTCGATATCTGCCTTTAACCATTTCTTTTAACGGCTTACCAAGTCGTTCTTTTACGACATCTTTAGGTGTGTTATATTTCACTTTAGATTTAGAAGTAATGACATTCTGATTACTATACAATGCATTGACCTTATTATCAATATAGCTAACCATAACAAAGTTTTCGTAATCATTGTTGTAATAGGTATACCATTTCGTTCCATATTCGTTAGATGTTACTCTTTTAGGTTGACCTAATTGACGCTCAACTTTGTCTTTGGACATATTCATTTGAATATTATTGATTGCAAAGTCTTGATCTTTAGGTGTCTTTAGTGCATTGTTTTTAACACTTGAGTCTTGGTTCATTACTTGTTGAACTTTACTTCTTACGTCATTTTGAATATTTATTAGTATTTGATTTTCTTTTAATGGTATTAATAAAGTTACAAATAACAATACCAATGAAAGTAAAAAGAATTTTTTGATAATGTACACCTGCCACTCAAATTTTAATCTTTGTCCCCATTAAAAATTGAATTTCGTACGATAACATAATCTACAGTTGTTAATGATTTTAAATCTTTTCCACCTGCGTATGAAATTGAACTTTGTAAATCTTGTTGCATTTCAGTCAAAGTATCTTTTAATGACCCTTTGTGTTCAACAAACATTTTTTTGCCTTCTACATTCTTATGTTCGCCTTTTTGGAATTCAGATGCACTACCAAAATATTCTTTATAACGTTTACCGTCTAATTCAACTGTTTCACCTGGTGACTCTTCGTGAGCAGCAAATAAAGAACCAATCATCACCATACTCGCACCAAAACGAATTGATTTGGCTATATCACCATGTGTTCTTAAACCACCATCAGCAATAATAGGTTTACGTGCTGCTTTACTACAAATGTTTAAGGCTGCTAATTGCCAGCCACCAGTACCAAAACCAGTCTTAATCTTAGTAATACAAACTCTACCTGGCCCAATTCCAACTTTAGTGGCGTCAGCGCCTGCATTTTCAAGTTCTCGAACACCTTCTGGCGTACCTACATTCCCAGCAATTACAAATGATGAAGGAATATGCTTTTTAATATGCTTAATCATTTTAATAACTGAATCTGAGTGTCCATGAGCGATATCAATCGTAATATACTCAGGCGCCAATTGTTTGTCAGCTAAATCTTCAATAAATTTAAATTCATTTGCTTTAACACCTACTGATATAGAAGCAAATAAACCTTCTTTTTGCATATTTTGAATAAATGGAATACGAGCTTCTTCATCAAAGCGATGCATTATATAAAAGTAATCATTTTTGGCAAACCAATGCGCTAATTCTTCACTCATTACAGTCTGCATATTTGCAGGAACTACAGGTAACTTGAATGTTTTAGGTCCGAATTGGACAGTTGTATCACATTCAGAACGACTTTCAACGATACATTTATTTGGAATTAATTGAATATCCTCATAATCAAAAATTTTCATACTTTTTAGCCCCTATACAATCATATTTATTAAGTAAAAACGAACGTTTAGTATATCAAAACTAAAAATCATTCATTTTCTCACCCTTATATACTTTACAATGTTTTAATTGTCTTGTAAATGGACTAAGGTACTAGATTTGAATTTTACCAACTTGATTTTTTAACACCAGGAATTTGTCCTTTATGTGCATGTTCTCTAAATGCGATTCTAGACATTTCGAATTTTCTCATGACACCTCTTGGACGGCCTGTCACTTTACATCTACGAGTTAAACGTGTTGGAGAAGAATCACGTGGTAATTTACGTAATGCTTCATAATCTCCTTTTGCTTTTAATTCTTGACGTAATTCATAATATTGATTTACTAATTTTTCTCTTTTCATTTCTTTAGCAATTTTAGATTTTTTTGCCATTTGAGTCACTCCTATTTTTATAAATCATAATTATTACGTTTTATATAATAACATATGATTTTAAATTTACAAGACGAATAACTCAATTTAATAAATTAATTGCAAACATTCGTGATCATTAAAAAACGAGAAAACGTTTATTTTGAATGATCATGACTATTATAAATGGACAGTATTCTTACGATCATTATCATATCAATTATTACGTCAAATTAAGAAAGCAGCCTAATGAGAACCCTCATAAAACTGCCATATTATAAGTATTTGACTAATCGTAGAAAAGAGGCTGAGACAAAATAAAATGTCTCAGCCTCTATTATCATTTTGGCAATAGTTGATGATTTGAAATACGCTTAAACCAAGCTATTTCAAACCTAGTCAACCTAGCCTGGGGAGGACAATGAAATAAATTTGAGAAAATATTGTTTCTGCCCTACTTCCCATTGTTAACTTTATCTTTATTGTCGTATTTAAAAGATAAGATATTATTTAGTTTCACGGTGTAGCGTGTATTTATTTAATCTTGGGCAATATTTTTTCATTTCAATACGCTCAGGATTGTTACGTTTGTTTTTAGTAGTAATATAATTACGATCGCCACATTCTGTGCAAGCTAATGTTACATTAACGCGCATAATTAACATCCTTTCTTGTTTAACTAGGAATACTTACGATTTAAAATTTTACCATAATACAATGTTCAACGCAATTGAATTTTTTCAGTACTATTTAAAATTTTCGTAAGTTTCGTCGTTAGTACCTTCTAAATCAACATCATTGATATCGATTTCTAAGGCTTTGGCAACACCTTTACCATATTCTGGATCAGCTTTATAGCAATGACGGATATGTCTATGTTTAACATCTTCACTCACACCATCCATTGCATTTGCTGTGTTTGTAAAGATTCTTTCTTTCGCATCATCTGATTGTAAACGGAATAATTTACCTGGTTGTTCAAAGTAATTGTCATCGTCTTGTCTTTGATTATATTCGTAGCCATCACCGTCTACAGGGAATGCTGGTTTCTTATATTCAGGTTGTGATTGATACACACCTTTATTATTTGGATAGTAATGTGGGCCTCCACCTTGGTTACCATCAAGGAATCTCATTTGGCCATCACGACTAAATGGACACATGTTTTCAACACCAACACCTTTAGGTTGGTTTACAGGTATTTGCCAGTGGTTAACACCTAATCTATAACGTTGTGCATCACCGTATGAGAATAGTCGACCTTGTAACATTTTATCTGGTGAGAAGTCTAAACCAGGAATAATGTTTGTTGGTGCGAACGCTGCTTGTTCTACATCCATGAAATAGTTTTCAGGGTTTCTGTTAAGTTCAAATTCACCGACTTCAATTAATGGATAATCACCTTTGTACCATACTTTAGTTAAATCAAATGGATTATCTGGGTGATTTTTAGCTTGTTCCTCTGTCATGACTTGGATATACATTTTCCATTTAGGATAATCGCCGTTTTCGATTGCATCATATAAGTCACGTTGAGAAGATTCTCTGTCTTGACCTACAATTTCAGCCGCTTCATCATCAGTATAATTTTCGATACCTTGTTGCGTTCTGAAATGATATTTAACCCATACACGTTCACCTTCATCATTGTACATAGAATATGTGTGCGAACCGAAACCATGCATATGGCGGAAATCTTTTGGCATACCTCTATCAGACATTAAAATAGTAACTTGGTGTAACGCTTCAGGTAAACCAGTCCAGAAGTCCCAGTTATTTTGTGGACTTCTCATATTAGTACGTGGATCTCTTTTAACGGCACGGTTTAAACTCACAAATAATTTAGGATCTCTAAAGAAGAATACAGGTGTATTGTTACCTACTAAATCCCAGTTACCTTCTTCAGTGTAGAATTTTAGTGCAAATCCTCGGATATCCCTTTCTAAATCGGCAGCGCCACGTTCACCTGCTACTGTTGAGAAACGTGCAAACATTTCTGTTTGTTTCCCTACTTCTGAAAAGATTTTAGCATTTGTATATTTTGTAATATCATTTGTAACAGTAAAGGTACCAAATGCACCTGAACCTTTCGCGTGCATACGACGTTCAGGAATGACCTCACGATCAAAGTGAGACATTTGCTCTAAGAAATAAGCATCTTGCATTAATAGAGGACCTCGCGGACCAGCTGTCATACTGTTTTCTCTATCTGAAACTGGGTGCCCAAACAAACCAGTCAATCTTTTATCATCTTTCGCCATAGTTAATTCCCCTTTCACTTATTTATAATAATTATAATTTAGAATCTACTATTAATAAACCCATAAGTCCTATAATTGAAACATTTTCAATAATCTGTAAAAAGTCAGAAAATTTAAAATTTTTAAGCTAAATTGTTCAAAAGTTATTGAATACTCTCTTCAAAAGGATTAAAATGGTTTGTATATTTTAAATTTTAGAATTAGGAGTCATCATATGGAAGATAACAATATGAAACGTGGTCTTAACTCAAGACACATATCTATGATTGCTATAGGTGGCGCAATTGGTACAGGGCTTTTTGTAGCAACAGGTAGTGTTGTTGCTCAAGCGGGTCCTGGGGGCGCTATTTTAGCTTATTTATTAATCGGAGTAATGCTTTACTTTTTAATGTCATCAATCGGTGAACTAGCAACTTTTTACCCTGTTTCAGGATCATTCAGTTCTTACGCAACGCGATTTGTAGACCCTTCTCTTGGCTTCACTATGGGATGGTTATATTACATTATGTGGTCATTAGTATCTAGCGTAGATGTAATGGTAGCTTCAAATGTGCTTTATTATTGGGACGTATTCAAATTCTTTAGTCCACTTACTTGGAGCTTAATTTTTATAACTATTGTATTTTTATTAAATATTTTTACGGTTAAAGCCTTTGGAGAAACTGAATTTTGGTTATCACTCATAAAAGTTGTAACTATTATTATATTTATCATTGTTGGCTTCTTGATGATTTTCGGTATTTTAGGTGGTCACACGTATGGTTTTGAAAATTATACAAAAGGTGACGCCCCATTCGTAGGCGGTATATCTGGTTTCTTAGGCGTACTATTAGTAGCCGGCTTCTCAGTTGGTGGTACTGAAGTTGTAGCAGTAACTGCTGGTGAATCTGACAATCCACAAAAGACAATGCCTAAAGCTGTTAAACAAGTATTCTGGAGAATTTTATTATTCTACGTATTATCTATAGGTGTCATTGCGGCTATTATTCCATATACAGATCCATTATTATTAAATGAGAATGAATCCGTTTCACAAAGTCCTTTTACAATTGTATTTGATAGAATTGGTGTTGCATTTGCCGCTTCAGTTATCAATGCTGTTATTTTGACATCATTATTATCAGCGACAAATTCAGGTGTCTACACTACAAGTAGAATGTTATTCTCTTTAAGTGATGAGAAACAAGCACCTAAATTCTTAAGTAAATTAAATGATAAATCTAAACTACCATTACGTGCATTAGTAACAACATACATTTTAATTGTCGCAATTATCATTATTGCTAATTTCTATTCAAATGCTGTGTTTAGCTTATTAAATATAATAGGTTCATTGGTCATTATTGTATGGGCAGCTAGTTCGTGGGCTCAAGTTAGATTACGTAGGGCAATTAAACGCCAAGGTCAAGATATTAATGAACTATTACCTTACAAATCACCTTTATATCCACTAGGACCAATTTTAGTATTTGCAACTTTAATTTTCTTATATTTTGGTAATTCTATTGGAGATTTATTTGATGGTAATATAGGCAAATTCTTCGTTAATATTCTGCCAATCATTATCTTAGGGCTTATTTTCTTAGCTCATAAAATAATCAGAAAAACAAAATTTGTAAAATTAAATGATATGGATATTACACCACATCATTATCATAACGATTAATTAAATCATTGAGTGCGAGAAACTAAAAGTGGATTAACCGCTTTTTGTTTCTCGTATTTTTTATAGTTACAATATATTGATTATTTTCGAAAAATCAGTTATCTAGTATAATAATAGTAAAGATGATGACTTAGAGGTGAATAGCAAAATGGTTGGTCAAACAAACTTATTTGATGATGTCATTAAAAGTGAAGAACGTTTCGTTATCGTTGTACAATCTCTCGAGGAAAAAAATGGTCAATTGCTAAAACGTACTTTAAGAGAGTACCCTAGCCTTGAACATGACCAAATGGAGAATTTGTTTACGCATTTAAAGGATGTATTTAGTACAGAGCCATTTGGTGAAAATCAGTCTGCGTTTACTATTACAGTCTATACCAATTTAGATTATGCTGCGGACCAAGTTTATGCTTATGTTAAGCGCTATAAGGGTAAACATGAATGGACACATACTGCTAAATAAATATAAAAAGGCATGAGAATAAGCATGGCTTGTTCATCATAGTTTTAATGATGAACATACACCGCACTCATTTCTCATGCCTTATTTTGTACTATAAAAGTTCTTTCAATGCCTCTGGTATGCCATTAGAATCGTTATCTAACGTTATTTTATCCGCAATCGCTTTAAGTTCTTCATTGGCATTTCCCATTGCAATCGCACAACCAACGACTTCAAACATAGATTGATCATTCAAACTATCTCCAAAACAAATCACGTCAGATAATGATATATTCATTTTCTCACATAAAGCTTTTATCGCATTACCTTTAGAAACATCTTTAGCCATAAATTCTAAAAAGAATGGTTTACTTGTTGTCACGTCTATTTCCGAATTAAAACGTCCATGCAGGTCGTCACGTACTTTAGAGATATTCGAAGCATAATCAACACCCATTGCTTTAGGTACATCTTCTTTGATATATGCTTTAATATCTTCGACGCGCTTCATAGGTAGTCCCGTAAGTTCAGATTCAATATCTCTATATTCGTGATCACCATCATGAATGATGTATCCGTCTTGATAAGTCAATATTAAGAAATGGTGTTTACGACAAAAATCTGCAATAAGGTCAAAATTTTTCTTCGATACACTTTGACTCACTTCTACTTCTTCTGTAGACACTTTGATTGTTTTGCCACCATTGTAACTAATGATGTAACTATCATGTACATCTAATTGAAGTTCTTTAGCAATGGGCAACATACCTTCAGTAGGTCTTCCTGAAGCTAGAACTACTTTATACCCTTGGTTCTGAATATCTATTAAATAATCTTTTGTTTCTTGACTTACTTTATTTTCACTATTAATTAATGTATCGTCCATATCCATGACAACCATTTTATAATTATTCATATCTGAAGTGTACTCCTTTCGACAATTCACTCTTTTATATTTTACAATAAAATTTATGAAGGATACACAATTTCTTCTACAACACCTATTTCATTAATTGTAGCTAGTTCAGAATGACATGACGCAACTTGTTGTCTCAATGCTCTAACTAATTGCCCACTCTTCTCTTTACGACTCAATGTCAATATTGTAGGCCCTGCACCACTTATCACTGTCGCATAGGCATCGTATTGTTGAGCCAATGCTTTAACCTCTTTAAATTCAGGTATTAAATGCTGACGAAATGGCTCATGAAAGCCATCCTGAGACATCATTTTTCCAGCAAGTTCATAATTATGTTGAATTAATGCACATAGCATCGTGTTACTAATTGCACTACTTTGAACCGCACGCTTATGAG
Organism: Staphylococcus sp. GDY8P57P; assembly: GCF_017892585.1. Lineage (NCBI taxonomy): Bacteria > Bacillati > Bacillota > Bacilli > Caryophanales > Staphylococcaceae > Staphylococcus > Staphylococcus sp. GDY8P57P. The sequence goes on from NZ_JAESLK010000005.1 coordinate 36,529, forward strand.
AAAATTGATCAGGTAATACATTACGAGAGTCCTCAGTCTTTAATTCATAAGGAGGTATAGTTAAAATGATATCAACGTTTGGTACATCAATATGTGCTACGTTCGTTTCATTAGTTTCGGGATTATAATAACCTGCTAACAAACCACCATATATTGTAGGTGCTACATTATCGGGGTGACCCTCAATTTCTGTTGCTAATTGAAGTAGTTCGTATTTAGATAATTGTATATTGCCAAAATAGTTAGCAATATATAATGCACCTACTAACGCTGATGCTGAAGATCCTAAGCCTCGTGCTAAAGGAATGTCACTTCTCATTGAAATACTTAAGCTAGGCAATTGAACATTATATTTTGATGCAACCTGTTGCGCTACTTTATAAACATAATTCTCCTTACTATTAGGAAGTGACGCTAATTCAGAATTCAGATACGTAAATTCCCAATTATCCCCTTCAATTCGTTCCACATAGAGATGCAAATATTTATCTATAGCCATACCTATTGAATCGAAACCAACGCCTAGATTAGCCGTAGACGCTGGTATCTTTAAGTGCAATTGTTCGCTCATTTTACAAAGCCCCTTTTATGTAATCAATAATACTTGATTTATCGTTAGGAAGCGGTTGAATCGGATTATCTAAAATCGAAATAGCAGTGTCAGGATCTTTTAATCCATTACCAGTTAAAATTGCCACTACTTTTTTACCTTTAGGTAGTCGACCTGCACGATGTAATTTAATTAATCCAGCAATTGAAGCATTACTAGCCGGCTCACTAAACACACCTTCTTTAGATGTCATTAATTGATAAGCTTCTAATATCTCTTCATCTGTAACACTATCAATTAATCCTTTAGACTCATCTAACGCTTTAGTAGCTTTAGTCCAACTCGCTGGATTACCAATTCGAATAGCTGTAGCAATTGTTTCAGGGTTTTTAATCACTTTATTTTGTACTATTGGTGAAGCACCTTCTGCTTGGAAACCAAATAATCGCGGTAATTGACTACCTTTTTTCTCATGATATTCTTTAAACCCTTTCCAGTAAGCAGTAATGTTACCAGCATTACCAACTGGAATTGCAAGTATGTCAGGTGCTTGTTCTAATTGCTCAACAATTTCAAATGCACCTGTCTTTTGTCCTTCAATACGATAAGGATTTACAGAATTAACTAGTTCAATCTCTTCGTCATTTTTAGCAATTTCCTTAACTATTTCCAACGCTTCATCAAAGTTTCCTTCAATTGAAACGATTTCAGCACCGTACATTACAGCTTGCGACAATTTACCAAGTGCAATCTTTCCTTCTGGAATAACCACAATTGCTTTTAGTCCAGCTCTTGCTGCATACGCAGCTGCGGAAGCTGAAGTGTTACCAGTAGATGCACAAATGACGACTTTCTTCCCTTGTTCTTTCGCTTTAGTAACAGCCATAACCATTCCTCTATCTTTGAAAGAACCTGTTGGATTTGCACCTTCATATTTTACATATAAATCAATATCTAACATGTCCGATAAATTGTCACAATGAATCAATGGTGTATGACCTTCATTTAAAGTTAACTTTGGTGTGTCGCTATTAACTGGTAAATATGCTTTAAACTCATCTACTAAACCTTGCCATCTTTTCATAAACATTAAACCCCTTCAACTGGATAAATTTTCTCGATATTAAAATCAGCTTTACTTAAAACGCTTTCCGGTGATTGATCTAAACCAACAATAACTACACCATAAGATTGATCATCACGCTGTTCAACCTGTAGTGATTTGTGGAATGGTAACGTTTCTTTCAATAATGATTCAAATTTTTCTTTTGATAAGTCACTTTTTAGAACGACATAATAATTTAACTTCTCTTGAATGGATACTACATCTTCCGTATCCATCAGTTCTCGTGTTGCATCCGTTTTCAGTTCAAAGTGTGGTGGTAATGTATGTGTATTTGATTCAAAGAATAATGCAACGTTTAATAAGTCACTTACAACGGCACTACCAGTAGCTAGGCTACCTGCGCCTTTCCCATAGAACATTGTGTCACCTACTGCATCTCCTACGACATAAATAGCATTATATTCATCTTCAACTGTAGCTAGTTGGTGGGATTTATGTATTAATGTTGGTTCAACTGATGCGTTCACTTTACTATTTTGATAAGTTCCCTTACCAATTAGTTTGATTTTATAGCCTAATTTATCAGCTACATTGATATCAGATAGCGTTGTTTGGCTGATACCTCGAACCTTAACATCATTTAATTTAATAACTTGGTTAAACGATAAATAAGACGTAATAACAACTTTGCGCGCTGCGTCAATGCCTTCTACATCATCAGTTGGGTCTGCTTCAGCAAATCCTAATCGTTGTGCTTCATCAAGTGCTTCTTCAAACGTTGTTTGTTCGCGCGTCATTTTAGAAAGAATGAAGTTAGAAGTACCATTGAGTATTCCCATAAACTTAGAAATATTATTCGCATTCAATCCATTATTAATTGCATTTACAATAGGAATACCGCCAGCAACACTCGCTTCAAACTTCAATGCAAGTCCTTTCTCTTCAGCTAAATCTTCTAATAATTTTAAATGTACTGCTAATAAATCTTTATTTGCAGTGATGACATGTTTCCCGCTCTTTAACGCATCTCTCAACCAATCTACAGTTGGCTCGATACCACCCATAACTTCAATGACAATATCAATGGAATCATCATTTAAAATTTCATTAACATCTTCAGTTAAATGATATCGGCTAATATTAATAGGTCTTTTCTTAGTTTTATCACGTACTAAAATATGTTTAATAACAATATCTTTGTTTAACGTATCAATGATTTGTTGTCGATTTTCTTCAATTATTTTAACTACGCCTGATCCAACTGTTCCTAGACCAAGTAAAGCAATATTTAATTCTTTCATATTTTTATCTTCCCCCATTTGTATAATTGAGAAATACAATTGTCTTGTTGAAATATACTTTGTTTTAGTATACTATTAAACCATATTAAATTGATAGGACTTTTTAGCATAAAATGTAAATACTTAGCTATATATTATCACGTGATATCAGAAAATTAAATAGAATTTTCTGATTTTTTAGAAAGGTTGATTAGGTATATGAAAGTGGCAAAATTCGGCGGTAGTTCAGTTTCAAATGCAACACAAATAAAAAAAGTCCTAGATATCGTAAATAGTGACCCAGAACGTAAAATTATCATTGTATCTGCACCAGGAAAGCGACACAAAGATGATGTTAAAACGACAGATCTTCTTGTTCGATTATACGAAAAAGTGCTAAATAACCTTAATTATCAGGATAAAAAGAAAGAAATTATTCAACGATATGCTGATATCTTACAAGAATTGGATATGGATACGTCGTTATTAACTGTGATTGACGAGACATTAGAAGAAATTATTTCAACTTTAAAAGAAGAACCTTTAAGATTGTATGATGCACTTCTATCTTGTGGCGAAAATTTTAATGCACAATTAATTGCCTCATATAATGATTCACAAGGCTTTAAAACGACTTATCTTTCACCTAAAGATGCAGGTATTCTAGTAACAGATTTACCACAGCAAGCACAAATTTTAGAAGAAGCATATGAACAGATAAGTAAATTAAGAGATATTGAAGGCAAAATTATTATCCCTGGATTCTTTGGTGTATCAAAGAATAACTACGTTGTTACCTTCCCTAGAGGTGGTTCTGACATTACGGGTGCAATTATTGCTAGAGGAATTAGAGCATCTCTTTACGAGAACTTCACTGATGTATCAGGTATTTTCAAAGCGAATCCAAATATTATTCAAAACCCCGATCTTATTGAAGAGATTACCTATCGTGAAATGCGTGAATTGTCTTATGCAGGATTTAGCGTCTTCCATGATGAAGCCTTGCAACCACTTTATAAACATAGAATTCCAGTGGTTATAAAAAATACCAATCGCCCACAAGATAAAGGAACATTTATTCGCCATGATAGAGATGTAAGTGATAAAAATGTCATTATTGGTATTAGTTGTGATAAAGGATTTACTGTAATTAACATTAAAAAATATTTAATGAACAGACAAGTTGGCTTCACTCGTAAGGTACTTGAAATATTAGAAGACTATAATATTTCATTCGACCATATGCCTTCAGGGATTGATAGCATCAGTATCATTCTCCGTACGCATCAATTAAAAGGTAAAGAGAAAGATGTACTCAATGCGATTCGTAAACGTTGTGATGTCGATGAATTAAGTATCGAGCATGATCTAGCCATATTAATGATTGTTGGCGAAGGTATGAATAAAGCGATTGGCACAGCGAACACTATCACGCATGCCTTAGCAGAATCCAATATCAATTTAAAAATGATTAACCAAGGGTCATCAGAAATTTCAATGATGTTTGGTATTTCAATTGAAGATGCAGATAAAGCTGTTTTGTCTACATATGAATATTGTTATCACGGCGTTTGTTTAAAAAACTTAAATAAGCGAGCATAATTAAAAACATCTAGTATTTAAGTAATCATGTTCCTTTACATTTTACTTAAATATTAGATGTTTTTTATGAATGATTATTGGCTAAAGCTTCTTTTATACGTTGCTCACCCACAACTACTTTCAAAATTACAAATTGATAATAGCTTAAAGAGTCTAAAACCATTTTGTAGTTAGGTAATTGATGATAGTTTTGGTTATCTAATAAATCATACATTAATACAATTTCTGGCTTAATATAATCTACGCCCCACGTCAATGAATGAAAGTATATGCTATTCATAGGAATACGAATATTATTATCAAGTCTAAATATCCATTCTTCATTCACCACATCATAAATGAAGATATTTATTAACAATTGTTGGTTAAACGTAATATCTATGTGCGCTATTTCTGGCACACTTAGTTGATTACGATCCATTAACGCATTATTTTTATCATAATAATTTAATTGATATGTGGAAGGAATTACTTTTAGTACTTCGACGAGTTGCTTGCGCTCTACACAAATGTCGACTCTAGAAGGTAGAATAAAATTATCACTTAAAAATAACTGCATTGCGACTTCCCCGTGAAATTTGAATGAAGTACGACATTTATTTTTTAATATTTTAACTAGCTCTTCTACATGTTGTTGATGTTCCATATTACTACCTCCAAAGGAAACGCTTTCATATACTAATTATACATATACTGATTTGAGTTTTCAATTTACGAATTGTGAAGTATTGTTAAAAATGATGTTAAAAAAATGATTGATATGACTAATAATTAGATTATTTTTATTAATTTAACAATTTAACTTAATTTATATTTTGTTGAACTACGCAAATATAATAGATATAATTTATATGTTATTTCATATCACTCACGTCTTTAAGATTACAATAAATGAGTGATATAAAATGAAAAATTCGAACATAGGTGATGAATTATGACATTAACAATTATCTTGGTTGTTATCATCGTTATTCTTATTTTAGCGTTCATCTTAAATCAACGTTATATGCAAGATAGAGTTGATACAGAAGTTTACGCGAGAAATCAGATGGTAACAAAGAATGCGTCGCTTAGTAATGAAAATTTAGAACTCAAAAATCAAATGCTTAGTTCTAATAATGACGTAAGCTCACATGCTAAACGAAACGCAAAGCACGTTTTAACTGGCATACTTGATAAGTATAAAGACGAAGGAAAGTTAAAATTCTATGATATTATAACGACAAGTAATTTAGCTACTAAGCATCCTTTCTTTGAATATGCTAGAACGTTTGATTATATCGTCGTTTCAGATGTTGGTTTAATCAATATTGATGTCAAAAACTGGAAACAAAAGACATTTTATCACTTTGATGCACCAGTTGACGATGATATGCAAATCGACACAACTGATGTCAATCAAATTGTTGGTCATTATGTTAGCAAACAATATCATAGTCAGTTCGATTCACCACGAAGTGAGATTTATACTTTCATCGAAAAAATCCAAAGTAACCGTGTCATTTATGAATTTTATGATCATGATCCATATGAACAGGCAGCAATTAATTCTAAAATTCTAAAAGACGGTATTGAAAATCACTTTAACCATAAAGTACAAAGTATCGGTGTCGTTTACTTTAGTGATGGTAGTGTCAATATCATTGAAGGTTCAGATGAAAGAGCTCAATATGTGGATACTGTTTCGACTAAGTCATCTCTTGAAGCGGTAATCAAAAATGCAATTGATTTATCTAAGCATCCGCTTTCTGAAGAACAAGTGACTAAAATTGTAAATAGCTTTAATAATTAATGCATTAAACAAGCGATTGACATTCCATCTTTTTACAGATACACGTGTCAATCGCTTAAATTTTTAACTCCATAAATTCACTTTATCTTTTTTAGCTTGTTGTTCGCCTTGTTCGAATATATGACGATATTTGCCATTTGGTGAGAAATACTTTTCACGTGCTAATCCTTTTTTTACTAATTCTTCGTTGTACATCGTGTTATCATTCAACCACACATACGCCAAAGTTCGTCCATAACGATCCTCTTTTTCTTTATCATATTCTAAGTATACATCTTTTCCGTTTAGATGTTGTTTACTATAATTTGACGCTTCTTTACCATAAGGTTGAACTGGTGTGTTAGGTTTTACTGTTTCTGGTGTATCTACACCAATAAGCCTAACTTTAATTTCTTTGCCGTCTTCATTAGTTGCCACAAAGGTATCACCATCTACCACACGTTCTACATGTACTTTTTCTTTATCTTTCATATTAGTAGAATTTGATGAAGATTGCGTGCCACTATTTTTAAATGGACCTGTATGATTAATAAATTGAAAAGCTAAAACGCCTATTACTAAAACTGCTAATACTATGATGCTAAGGGATTTTTTCGAATTCACAGTTGTCACCTACACTTTTAATTTCAATAATAAATATCATATATAAATTAAAATTAATCGTCAATGGCTTCTTAATTTTATTGAACAAAGTTAGACTCAACCTTACACGCAATAAGTGAATTGTTGAGTCATACCATGCTATAATAAATGCGTTAGGAGTGACATAGATGTCTGAGAAAAATGAAAATTTAGTGACAGTTATAGCTGTTATCATAGCTATTATTGTCGGGGTGATTCTTCAAATCGTCTATAAATTACCTATTATTGTATCTGTCGTAGTAGCGATATTATTAGGCGTGTTAGTAGGATTTATTGCTTATATTATTCAATCGATCGTACGTAAAAGAAAAAACAAATAATAACAACAATGACAACACTATTATTTTTAAGGTGACGTATCATATTTGAAATGGCTAATTAAATTGAGAAAGTTGTTATATTCGTTTTTCTCAACTTTAGTTATCATTTCGAGCATGGTACAACAATGAATCGCATAAAACATTTTAGAAGTAAAGCTAATTGGGAGCGAGACTATGAATTAAAATTAAATTCTGTCTAACTCCCACATTTTTTTATATTTAAGGTTAATTTTTAAAATTAGTGGTATGTATAAGAAATACCTTAATTGTATAAAATTAATTATAAAAATGGATGGATTTTTAAGTAGCTACAAAAGCCTCATCATCAAATCAATTAGCGAGGTGTCATTATGGAAATTATAGACGTCATTATAGATCATCACGGTCTAATATATAAAGTTCAAACACAAAATGGCAATGTATTCGAGCATACCTTGTCAAAAGACACCCCTCCAGATAAAGTAGCGCAAGTGTTACGTTTATTAGCTACTCATGTCGACAATTTAGAAAAGCAAGAAAAGAATAAGTAATATATTTAAAATGTCGCGCTCAACTTCAACGTACGCGATTTTTTGTAAACAAAATGCAGAACATAAAATCATCTGTTTTCGGTTACTGAAGTATAGTAACCTAAACACAGTTTTATGTTCTGCACTTTTATGCAGTCTATTTGATGAAATTAATCCAATACTATATCCAACCTTTATCGTTCGCTTTTTTCCAAGCATCAAAACGATTCTCCGCTTCGAGCTTATCAATAATGTTAGACATATAATTTCTTACTGTCCCATTTGAAAGATAAAGCTTATCCGCAATTTCTTTATTACTTAACCCTTCTCCAATCTCACGTAGTACTACTTGCTCTTTATGCGTTAGAGGATTGGCCTCTTTAAATAAAGATGTCATTAAAGATGTACTATATTCTTTTTCGCTATTTAAAACTTTGTGAATGGTGGTAACTAAATCGTCGACTGAGCGTTCTTTTAAGACATATGCGTCGACATCGTTTGCAACTGCTCTTTCGAAATAACCAGGCCTTTTGAAAGTCGTAACAATAATTACCTTCGTTTTAACTTTGTGTTCTCTTAATTGCGACAATACCTCTAAGCCTGTCATCCCTGGTATTTCAATATCGAGAATAGCGATGTCGGGCTGATTATGCGTAATGCATTCCAATGCATCAACACCATTATCAAAATCATTGATTACTTTTAAATCATCATGAAATTCAATTAATTGTATCATTGCTTTACGTAACATATTTTGATCTTCTGCAATCACGATTGAAATCATTGTATACCTTCTCTCGGAATCATTATATCGATGGTCGTACCCTGTTTAGAAGTGATATGAATAGTACCGTTTAATAACGCTACCCTATCATTAATACTTTTTAAATTCACTTTATTAGGTTGTTTCAAACCTATACCATTATCACTGATGGTGAATTGAATACCCATGTCATTATTTTCTATTTTCCCGTTAATTTCAGTGGCTTGTGCATGCTTAATCACATTGTTAACTGCTTCTCTAAGTATCATAGATAATATGGTTTGTTTAGTTGGATTAAGAGAACTCGCGCCTCTTTTATTTTCAAAATGAAAGTGAATATTCGCATCCTGTAATATTTGCGCTATTGATTGAATTTCCTCTTCAAAACTTTGTACTTTTAAATTTTCGATAATGTGCCTTACTTTCTCCAATGTTTCTTTCGACATTTCATTTATATTTAAAATTTCTTTCTTAGCGGCTTGAGGATCTTTATCAATCAGTTTCGCTGCTAACTCTGATTTCACACTTAAACTTGCAAATACATGACCTAATGTATCATGCAAATCTTGACCGATTCTGTTGCGTTCTTGCTCTGCAATTAAAATATTAATATATTTATTCTTTTCCTCAATTTGTTGACGATATTGTCTTTCTTTCACAATTTTAAAATTACCAAACAATATCGCTAAAATGACAATATAATATATAATAATACTCACAACATATAAGTGATTGGAATGTATAGTTGTGATGATGATACAAGCAATCATTGAACTTATTAATAAAACAAATTCGATTGATTTAATCCCTTTTTTAAATAAAAATGGTATTGCAAAAGCACTGAAGAAGAAAAATAAGCTCAATGACGGATTATATGCATATACAAAATAGATAATCGCTAAAAAGTGAATAATGAATAAAATTAAGTTCATTCGGTGGCTTAATGTTTCATGAAATAGAATTAACCCTGCATATGCAATCGTAAAAATGATGACTATACAAAGATTAATGAAAAAGCTTTCATGTCTCCACGTTAAATATAAACCATAATAAGGAAATATTAAGTAAATTAAAGATGAAATTTCTCCCATTTTAGCGCCTAAACTACGTTTCATTTAATCCACCTCTTTCTTCTTATTAATTAATAATGCAATACCTAAAAAAATAATGCTATAAATACCTAAAATAAGGAACGATTGAAGATTAAAGCCATGACCTTTACCTAGTTCAAGCGCCAAATGACGTAAATGATACGTTGGTGTTAACTTAGTAATGGTTTGCATCCAATCTGGAAACGTACTTACTGGGAACCATAAACCGCCAATAATCGCTAAAACAATATTAAGTAAATTTGCTATACTACTCGCTTTCTGTGTTTCATTAAATTGCGTAATAATTAAACCTAAAGTTAGAAACATGCTAGCACCTAACCATAGTGTTACACCAGATAAGATCCATTCACTTGGTTTAAGTGATACACCTTTATAGAAATGGGCCACACTATATAAAAGTACAATTGAAATAAAAAATAAAGTCATTGTTTTAAGTATTTTAGCTAAATAATAATTTAGTGCAGTGATGGGTGTAGATATTATTTTTTTATACCATCCATTATTCCTTTCATCTATAATTTCTAATGGAAATTGCATTAAACAGAAGCCCATTAAACTAAATACAGTCATACTATACATATATTCTTTATAAAAAACTTTTTTTGCATCTTCTGGCATATCAATTAAAGATGTAAATAGTAAGTAGAACGCAAGCGGAAAAACAAATGCCATAAATGACGAAAATTTACGTCGCAACAATAATTTATATTCAAAATTGAGTAAAGTCATTGTCTTTAACATAAGCTATTGCACCACACTTTCTTCATTTGAAAACATATGTTCCAGTAAAGATTTCTTATAAATTGTAATTTGGTTTAAATCTATTTGGATTTTAATTAAGTTCATAATGACTGACTCAACATTTTCTGAATGTATTTTTAAATTATTATTCATAATATCTATATGGTATATTTCTGAAAGTTGATGATATTGGTCTTCTGTATATTTCATGACTTCAATAATAGAATTATTTTGACTAAACAAGATATTTTGCGGTGTATCATTAAGTTTAACCTTACCGTGCTCTATATACACAACTTTGTCAGCCATCCTTTCGACTTCTTCAATATAATGAGACGTATACAATATGGTCATTCCATCTTGTTTGAGATGACTAATCAAATTCCAAAAATGTTCCCTCGTTTCAATATCCATTGAAGTGGTGGGTTCATCTAATATTAAGAATTGAGGCTTTCCTATTAAAATGAGTACAAAATCTAATATTCTTCTTTGCCTCCTGATAATTTATTAGCATATTGATTCATTTGGACATCCGTAAAATGCGTTAATCTTTGAAACGTTTCAAATGTCATGGGATTTGGATATAATTGTGCATATAAATGATATAACTCTTTCACTTTAATGAGCTTAGGCAAATGTGTAGTTTGAAATAATATCCCCATATTCTTCGACGAAATTAGATTTGATGTATCCTCAATAGATCCACTATTCACATGTTTATGACCAATTAGTATATCAATTAATGTTGACTTGCCTGCGCCATTTTTTCCGATTAAAGCTGTACATTTTCCTTCTTCGATATTTAAAGTAATGTTATCTAATATAGTCTTCAGGCCAAACGATTTATTCAATTGGTTGATATTTATCATTACGAACTCACATCCTTATCATTTATACATCTATCTTATTCTTTTATCGAAGCTGAAATTAGTTCATAATGTCATGACTTTAATATGACATTTGTCATAGTAAAATGATGACAAAATAGCAAAAAAGATTAAGCAACTCAGTGTCGCTTAATCTCATAAATAGGTTAATCCATTAGATTTAATAGAGAAACAAAATGCCTTCTCCATTTAACCGGCAATGACCGACAAGTAATCTTATTAGATTAGTTTGTGTATGTTCTTATTCTGAATACTATAAAATTGGTGATACTAATTTTGCTATATCTTCTTTTATTTTAATTGAAAGTGGACGTTTATTATATGCGTCTAATGTTAATAATTTAGATTTTTTAATATCTTCTTCATAAGCAGTTCTAATTTGTTTGGCGATATTTTCATCATAGATAAATGCATTCACTTCAAAATTTAATGCGAAACTACGATAGTCCATGTTAGCGGAACCAACACTGCATATTTCATCATCAATTATCATAACTTTAGAGTGGATAAAACCATTTTGATACGTATAAATTTTCACACCACTATGTAATAGTTCAGCAGCATTTGAAAACGTCGCCCAATATACGAATGGATGATCTGGTTTACATGGAATCATTAAATGTACATCTACGCCAGCATTCGCCGCCATTTTCAGTGCATTGATATAGGATTGATCTGGAATAAAGTAAGGACTTTGCATATAAATAGATTTTTTGGCGCTCATAATCATTTTAGTATAGCCGTACTCTATTTGATGTAACTCAAAAGCAGGTCCACTTGAAGCAATTTGTATAGCTGATTTACCTTTATGCTGATTCTTTTCAGGGAAATATTTCTCATCATATTCAAATTGTGGACGATGTGCTTGTGAATTCCAATCTAAAATAAAACGTATTTGTAATGCATCGATGGCATTACCTTCAACACGAATATGCGTATCTCTCCAGTACCCTAACTTACCAAGTCCTAAATAATCATCACCAATATTAAATCCTCCGATGTATCCTACTTGTCCATCAATAATTATAATCTTTCTATGATTCCGGTTATTCATTCTAAAATTGACAAGTGGGAACTTAGAGGCAAAAAAGGCTTCAACTTCGCCACCTAGTGATTGGAAATGATGAAATTTTGACATTCTTACTTTCTTAGAACCCACATCATCATATAATATTTTAACTTCCAAACCTTCTTTAAGTTTTGTTTCTAATGCATCTATTATACGATGACCTAAGCCATCAAGTTCAAATGTATAATATTCTAAATGAATGTAGTCTTTCGCATTATAAATATCTTCAATCACTTTGTCGTAAAGCTTGTGGCCATCCGTAAATAAATCAATATGATTTTCTTCTGTTAGAAATGCATCTTGCTTGTTTAATAACATTCTAATAAGATCCCTATGTTTCGTTACTTGCTGATTATGAGTTTGATAACGATATGCATCGAATTGTTTAACTTGTTCATCTACTAGATCTTTAAATGTATCCAATTCTTTACCATTATTTTTCTCCATTTTCCTTTTTGAAACTGTTCTTCCAAAAAATAAATAGAGTATAAACCCGATTAATGGTAAAACAAATAATACAAAGAGCCATGCCCATGTTGATGATGCACTACGTCTATTTCTTTCTAAAAAAATGATAATAAATGCTAATATTAGATTTATCACAAATCCTAGTGCTAATATAATCGTAAAAAACGTCCCCAAATCTGGGCCGAACATAAATTTCATAAAATAATACTCCTATTTAATTTTATAATTTGGATTTATCTATTCAATCAATATATTACTTGGCATTTAATATTATAATTGCGTTAAGTACTTCTTCATTATTGGGGAATTTACGTTCTTCTACTTTATCAATCGAAATATTCAAAACTTCATATTGGCTACCTTCATCACTTTCAAGATATACATTAATCTCTTTTTCTAGCTCATCCAGAGTTTTTTCTTGAATTTTTTTAAATTTGATTTTGCTCATTTTATAACACTCCATTTCAACTTATTTGTTTAAATCATAGTCTTTTTACATTTAAATCGCAAATAAATTTACACTTCACCTTTTTAATTAAAACGCTTACAATTTTATATTTAAAATATTAAATTCACATAAGTGCTAAATTATTGTATACTAAAGTCATTCTATTAAATTTTCAGAATAATTAAACTATTTAGATTGTGGGGTATTATATGATTTCTTTTGAAAATGACTACCTTGAAGGTGCACATGAAAACGTATTACAACGATTACTTGATACCAATTTAATCCAGGCCTCTGGTTATGGTGATGATCAATTTTCAAAGCAAGCAGCAGAAAAAATTAAATCAGCCATTAAGTGTCCAGAAGCGACTGTACGATTCTTAGTTGGCGGTACGCAAACCAATCAAGTTGTGATTAATTCAGTATTAGAGCCATATGAAGGTGTAATTTCAGCGGATACAGGTCATGTCGCCGTACACGAGGGAGGTGCGATTGAATTTAGTGGTCATAAAGTGTTAGCAATACCATCTCATGAAGGTAAAATCAGACCAAAAGAAGTGAATGAATATTTAGATACATTTTACAATGATTTCAAACGCGAACACATGGTTTTTCCTGGAATGGTCTATATTTCGCATCCGACAGAATACGGTACTTTATATACTAAAGAGGAATTGAAAAATCTTTCCGATGTATGCAAAGAACATCAAGTACCACTATTTATGGACGGTGCACGTTTAGGTTATGGCTTAATGAGTGATCAAAGTGATTTGACTTTTGAAGATATTGCTAAATACTGCGATATCTTTTATATAGGTGGTACTAAAATAGGTGCGCTATGTGGTGAAGCCATCGTGTTCACTAAAAACAATGAACCAAAACACTTTACCACTCGAATCAAACAACATGGTGCATTACTTGCTAAAGGTCGCTTAGTAGGCGTACAATTTCTGGAATTATTCACTAATAATTTATACTTAGATATTAGCCGTCATGCCATCAATATGGCTAATAAAATGAAAAAAGGATTCCTTGAAAAAGGCTATCAACTCTACTTCGATTCACCTACCAATCAACAATTCTTCGTGCTAAGTGAAGAAAAGATTAATGAATTGAAACAAAAAGTGAAGTTCGCGATTTGGGAGAAATATGACGATAATCATCGTGTCGTACGATTTGCGACAAGTTGGGCTACTACCGAAGAAAATGTAGATAAGTTATTAGAGTTAATTTGATAATAGAGAAACAGGACTTCCTGAAAAGGAAATCCTGTTTTTTAATGTAGCTTATAATAAATACCGGCTATAATTACAATTAATCCAAAGAGTGCTATAATTTTTTCTTTTTTAGATGGCTCTCGTTTTTCTATAGTGACTTTAATATTAAATTCCACTTTTTTATTCTCCTTATAAAAGTTTAAGCAATCATGTTAATCACATTCACTACCACGTTAACATTGAATTTTAAGTGGGAGTGGGGCAGAATTCTTTTAAATTCGTCGTCCCACCCCAACTTGCTTTGCTTGTAGAATTTCTTCATGAAATTCTCTTTGTTGGGGCCCCGCCCGCAAGGATGACTAGAACTGAGAAAAGCTTGAATTAAGTGCTTTCTCAGTTCAGTCAGCTACTGCGAATTTGCAAAATAGCTTCATTATATTATTTTTGTTTCGGACTCTTGTTTTATTATATTAGTCACCTATAGTTTAGAGTACTGCCCTTTATCATACGCCTATTCTATTAATAACTTTTTGATAAGCTTCAAGCACTTGTGGATACAGATAAATTACTCTAGATCCAACCCGGCGAGTTACTTCAACAATTTCAGGTTCACAGACTATTTTATTTTGAAGCGTTGATTTACTTAATCCAGTTAAAGTTACTAAATCTTTAATACCTACTGAAGCATATTGTCTCTTATAATTATGCAATATATTATCTAGTTTCTCTTCAATCAATTTATGCATAAAATCTTCGTCAATATGGATTGTTATATTACTCATACTGTTCACTCCATCTATTTTAAATTACTCATTGTTTTAAGTTAATTTATTAAGCTGGTTATTAAAGTCAGTAATACTAATATAAATATACCTATAGTTAAATATAGAGATATTTGCTCCCTGTTGAATTTCATGTTGTTAAACACTCCTTTTATTTCTTAAAAAATTAACCATAGCTAACAATAAAGTAACTACATTAATATAAAAAGTTAACTTTCTTCTCATATCTCTACTCATAAAATTCATCTTCTTATAAATTATTAACTATTTCATACGTCTTACTTGTGTCTATAGTTCTCAGACTTTGAGACCAACTTTTTATTTAATTATATTATATTAATTTTATAATATAACACACAAGTGTAATTTGAATTTTATTGCAAGATATTGAAGCGCATTTTAGTTCAGCAATTAAATTAGGATTTTCCTATTATGTCTACAATTTGATCATCAAAGTTTTCTACACCTGATTCACTAAGCATTGAACGCGTTTCATTTCTCATTTGAGATAATGCCTTCTCAGCTTTTAATGCTTCATTCTCTTTCAAAAGTTTTTCTATCTCATATTGGCTTTTTTGGTCTTTATTCATCTTGGCCAGTTTTTCAGCTTCTTGAATAGCGTCTTTAATACGCTCATCAGATTTTCTTCTTTCTCTAGCTAGACGGTCTTTAATCATTTGAGATACTTCTTCTTGGGAAAATGTTTTCTCATTTTGTTGGGTTTGTTCATTAGGTGTTTCTAAATTCTCATTGCTTTTTGTTTCTTCAGTAATATTACTTTGGTTGTTTTCCATGAGATATACCTCCGTTTATAGTCTGTCGACTTTTCATTCCATACTTGCTTTTATAACGTCATCAGCACGTTTTGGACATAAAAAATAACCTTCCGTAGAAGGTTAAAAAAGTGTATAAAAATAGCACCACTTTCTATTTATTAGTCTAGAAATGATGCTATTTTTAATACCACGCATATAAATATTTAATAGGAAATTTATTTTCCTCAATAAAATCTAAGATTGCAAGAAACGATTTATTTCTATAAGTTAAAATATTTTTTTTAATTTCTAATTTAGACAAACTATATTCTTTTACTTCTGAACTTAATTTATTAACAGCTATCTCGCCTTTACCGTTTTTAATGTCATCTTGTGGTACATATTCATATCTGATAATTTGTTCATCTTCATATAATTTTCTTAATATAAGCACCTGTTTCACCTTACTTATTCAATATATCTTGAGTAATCATATTTTCTTTCCACAATTTTATGAGCGTCTATATACTTATAATTATACTTATTCATTAAATAATGTTCAAGGGCTTCATGACGTAATAGAACCAAGTCTTGCTCTTTAATATTTTTACCTTCTCTCAAACGCTGCCAACTTACAGCAATATAATAATCTGGATGAAATCTATTAATACCACCATCTAAACTATATTTGTTTATAAAAAGATGCTCATATGCTCTTTTCACTAAATTTTTATTTAATTTGGTATTTCTAGAAATAATATCAATTTCTATTTTCTTATTTCTTCGACGTACTGACTGATAATATACATTAGCATGCTTATTTCTCTTTTTTTGATAAGGATCATTAGTATCATTTAACGCTCCTGAAGGTTTTGGTATTCTTTCTATTTGTTCTACCTGATACTTATATGTATTTTCTTTATAGAATTTATCCCGCCAGTTTCCCAAATGGGGCACTGTAGTACTTCTGCACCAAGGGTGCATTGGTGGAGCATTAACTCCAGGTATCATATCTTTAACTTTAAATACCTTGCCATTTAAAGAGTGACATATTTTAGATGTTTTCTTGTCTATTTTAGCCACATATTTATATTCGCCATCTTCACCCAATTCTTTTAGATAAGTTAGCTTCTGTGATTCAGACTGCACACGTGCTGATTCAGTAATTAATAATCTGCTAGCATTAAATGTTGTGGTATTAGTTTGCTTTTTAAACTCAGATACGTACTCATTAGGATGTCTACCTCTAAGCAACACATTACTCGTTGTTCTTTCCACTTCTTTTTGAACTACAGCCATATCTTGCCATAATCTTGTAGACCATTTCACACCTTTAAAGTTACTGTTAACAACCGCTTTTACTTCAGTGTCATCAATTTTCACATGTTCCCCAAGTATATGTGCTTGTCTTTCAACTTCTCTATCCACTGCCTCAACTAACTTATTTTCTAGCTTATCTTGAATATCCAAAGTAGAATCTTTGACTATCAAATCTAATTGTTGCTTTAATAGTTTTTCTCTAGATACTTTCATAGTCAAGTTATAAAGTTTAAGTGCTTTGTTTGCTTCATTGCTAAAATCTCTACGCTTCACATATTTTTTAGCTTTGTTTCGAAACGCATATACATCAAAGTCATCTGCTTTTTTCATGACTTCTTGAATGGTTAATCCAGTATTCGTTGCATATTTTGCATAAAAGGCGAGTAGTTCCCTCATTTTTTCTGTATACATTAGCATAATTATGCGTTCTATTTCTGAAGTAGCTTGGGCATAACAAATTAATGTTTAGTAATATACCTATGAAATTGATTGAAAAGGTTAAAACAAAATTCAAAAGTATTACTAAAAAAAGTATAGTCATGTAACTAAAAAAATGAATGATGATGCTAAAAATAACTTTGAGAAGTATATTAAGAATGTATTTTAAAGTGTACTTGACCAAAACTTGACCAATTTCAATTTCTTCACAAAAATGGTCAAGTAAATTTAGCTTTTCCAACAAGAAAAAGAAGCTAAGGCAAAATGCCTTAACTCCTTATACCACTAAGTCTTTCCCCGATTTGCTTAGCGAATTAATATTGTTTCATGTATTGATCGCGTTCCCATTCAGAAACTTGAGTTCTGTAATAATCCCATTCAATTGATTTAGAGTTTATAAATTGATTGTAAATGTGATTACCTAACGCTTGTTTAACTGTGTCATTTTCACGCATAGCTTTTAAAGCAGTGTAAAGTGTTGAAGGTAAGTCTTGGATACCTACAGCTTCACGTTCTTCACGGTTCATTTCATAAATATTTTGGTTAACTGGTTCTGGAACTTTAGTTTTGTTCTTAATTCCATCTAAACCAGCTTGTAGGATTGTAGCTAATGCCATGTAAGGGTTAGCTGCAGGGTCTACTGAACGTACCTCGATACGTGTTGATAAGCCTCTTGAAGATGGCACACGTACTAATGGAGAACGGTTTTTACCACTCCAAGCGATATAACAAGGTGCTTCATAACCAGGAACTAAACGTTTATAAGAGTTTACTAATGGGTTACAAACAGCTGTGAATCCACGTGCATTATTTAAGATACCTGCAGTAAAGTGATAAGCATCTTCTGTTAATTGCATTTCACCATTTGGATCGAAGAATGCATTTTCTTTACCTTTAAATAATGATACGTTGAAGTGCATTCCGCTTCCGTTAACACCAAATAATGGTTTTGGCATGAATGTTGCATGTAAATTATGCTTACGTGCAATTGTTTTAACAACTAATTTAAATGTTTGGATGTTATCACAAGCAGTAATCGCATCTGCATATTTAAAGTCTATTTCATGTTGTCCTGGCGCAACTTCGTGGTGACTTGCTTCGATATCGAATCCCATATCTTCAAGTTCTAATACGATGTCACGACGGCAATTTTCACCTAAATCTGTTGGTGCTAAATCGAAGTAACCACCATTATCATTTAATTCTAATGTTGGTTCACCTTTTTCGTCTAATTTAAATAAGAAGAATTCAGGTTCAGGCCCTAAGTTGAAATCTGTATAGCCCATATCTTCCATTTCTTTTAACACACGTTTTAAGTTGTTACGTGGGTCACCAGCAAATGGTTCACCATCAGTCGTATATACATCACAAATTAAACGAGCTACTTTACCTTGACCAGCAGTCCAAGGGAAGATAACCCAAGTATCTAAATCCGGGCATAAATACATGTCAGATTCTTCGATACGTACGAAACCTTCGATTGATGAACCATCAAACATCATTTCGTTATCTAATACTTTTTCTAATTGGCTAACTGGTACTTCAACGTTTTTGATTGTACCTAAGATATCTGTAAATTGTAATCTTAAGTATCTAACGTTTTCTTCTTTTGCAAACTTACGAATATCGTCTTTACTAAATGTACGTTTAGGCATGGTAGAAATCCTCCAAAAATTTATTTAATAAACCGTGATAAATCGCCACGATTTATTGGCAAAGCTTCACCGTGTGGTTTCTGCGTTGCGTCAACAATCATTCTTTTTCTAATCTCTTGTTCATCTGATGTAAGATGCCCTTGATTATTAGTTATGATTTGCTTGATCCCTTTAAGGTTAAATCCTTTCTCAATCAAAGATTTAATTTCAAGAAGACGTTCTAAATCATTTAACGAAAATAATCGCTTGTTTCCTTCTGTACGCTCGGGCATGACAAGTTCATGTGTTTCATAGTAGCGGATTTGTCTTGCAGTGAGTTCTGTTAATTTACAAACAACACTCATAGAGAACACGGCCATATTACGTCTGATTTTATCGTTAGACATTCATAACCTCACCTCTACTTTTGAACTTGATATAAATTTAGCATAGTTTTAATCGCATTACAAAAATATGTTAGGTTTTCTTACATGAAAAATCCAAATCTATATTTAATATTAATTTCAAGCTCTTTTCAATAGTTAATATAGACTCATTTATATAATATTTTTTCAGAAAAGAAGCTGTGATATAAATAATATAATGGTGCTACTTCGCAAATTCGCAGTAGCTGACTGAACTGAGAAAAGCTTAATTTAAGCGCCTTCTCAGTTCTAGTCATCCTTGCGGGCGGGACCCCATCAGAGAGAATTTCATGAAGAAATTCCACAAGAAAAACAATCTGGGAGCGGACGACGAATTTAAAAAAATTCTGAACCACTCCCATTAAGCATCTATATTAAGTTTTGTTCCTTCAAATTAGCAACTGCACGAGTAACAGCCAATTTAACGTGTTCATAAGTTAATCCACCTTGAACATATGCTTCATATGGTGGTCTTATCGGTCCATCTGCAGACAATTCAATTGAAGACCCCTGAACAAAAGTACCAGCAGCCATGATTACATCATCTTCATAACCCGGCATATAGCTTGGTTCCGGGCTGAAATGTGCATTGATTGGTGAAGCGTGTTGTATACTTTGGCAAAATGCTATCATTTGTTCTTTCGTATCAAATTGAACGGTCTGTATTAAATCCGTACGTTTAACATTATATTTAGGAACTGTTTGCATATTCATTTTTTCTAATAATAAGCTCGTAAACAATGCACCTTTCAAGCTTTGACTAACTACATGCGGTGCTAGAAAGAAGCCCTGATACATCTCTTGTAACGAATACAATGATGCGCCCGCTTCTTTACCAATACCAGGCGCTGTTAATCGATAGCCACAACGTTCGATTAAGTCTTTACGTCCAGCGATATAACCACCTATCTTAGCTAAACCGCCACCTGGATTCTTAATTAATGAACCTGCTATCAAGTCTGCACCAACTTCAATAGGTTCACGTTCTTCGACAAATTCTCCATAACAATTATCCACAAAGATTATAATATTAGGGTATCGCGCTTTAATGGCTTGAATTGCTGTCTCAATTTCTTTGATAGCGATGGAAGGTCTTTGGTCATAACCTTTGGAACGTTGAATAGCTACTACTTTTGTTTTTTCTGAAATTGCTTCAAGTGTGGACTGAATATCTATTTGCCCCTCTTTCAAAGGAACTTCATTATATTCAATTCCATGTTCTTTTAAACTTTCAATACCATTACCATTTACACCAATCACTTCAAGTAATGTATCGTATGGACTTCCAGTAATAT
Organism: Staphylococcus sp. GDY8P57P; assembly: GCF_017892585.1. Classification (NCBI taxonomy): domain Bacteria; kingdom Bacillati; phylum Bacillota; class Bacilli; order Caryophanales; family Staphylococcaceae; genus Staphylococcus; species Staphylococcus sp. GDY8P57P. Next base: position 57,644 of record NZ_JAESLK010000005.1, read on the forward strand.
ATAAAAGTTCATCGCCGTATTTAAGTGTACTTTGCAGTGCTAAAGTAATCGCATGTGTGCCTGAAATTATTTGTGGGCGTACAATCGCATCTTCAGCTTTAAACGTATGGGCATAGATATCTTCTAGATGATCCCGACCAAAATCATCATATCCATAGCCTGTACTCCCTACTAAATCACTTTCTGTAGCTTTAACGTAATGAAAAGCATTTAAAACTTTTTCTTGATTTAAATACGCAATTTCTTCTATTTGTTTAAAATATGGTGATAACGTCTCCTCAACGTCTTTAACCAATGACGAAATATCTGACATTGTTACATACTTCCTTTTATTGTTTTTTATATCCAGTAATTACATAATCCTCATTTGTAGGATCAAAATTCATTTCTTCAATTAGCGTATGCTGCTTCAAGAAATAAAGTCTATCTGCGTTTGTACTGGGAACCTTCTCTTCATAATAAGACAATGCGGCTTTCACTTGTGCTATTAAAAATGCCTTAACCTTTGATTTATCCCCTTCAACTCGACTAGAGACAAAAATGGATGGTGATGCAGATACTGGACTATCATCACTGTCACTACATTGATCTTTCTTATTAAATATAACTGCTTGAGGTATGTGACTCATATCTAAATCATTAATTAATTGATTAACTGTATCATATTGAGAACGGTACTCTGAATGACTCGCATCTACGACATGTAATAATAAATCCGCACCTTTTGCTTCTTCTAACGTAGATTTAAAGGCAGCGATTAATGTCGTTGGTAATTTTTGAATAAATCCAACAGTATCTGAAATAATTAAATTAAATCCTTCATTAATTTGAATTTGACGTGTTTTAGGATCTAACGTCGCAAAGAGTAAATCTTTCTCAAATGTTTCTTCACCTGACAATACATTAAACCACGATGACTTACCTGCATTCGTATAACCAACGAGCGCAATTTGAAAGACTTGATTTTGTTCGCGTTTATTACGGTAACGTTCCCTGTGTTCTACTACAGTTTGTAATTGATGTTTAATTTCATTCATACGTGTACGAATGTGACGTCTATCCATTTCTAATTTCGTCTCACCAGGACCTCGTGTACCTATGCCACCACCAAGTCGTGATAAGCTTTTACCATGCCCCTGAAGTCTTGGTAATAAATAATCTAATTGCGCTAACTCTACTTGCAATTTACCTTCACGACTACTTGCTCTCAATGCAAAAATTTCTAAAATCAACTGTGTTCTATCGATAATTTTTATGCCCAAATTATCATTTAATGTTTTAGATTGTGCAGTAGTTAACTCATCATTGGTCACTACGACATCTATATCATGGAACTCAATAAAAGCTTTTAATTCGTCAATTTTACCTTTACCAACGTAATACTTATGATCGACTTGTTCTCTATTTTGAGTGACCTGTCCTTTAACATCAAGCTGACAAGTTAATGATAAAGCTTTTAATTCTTCCATTGTTGAATCAAAATTAAATTCATTATCATTTTGAGCATGTACACCGACTAATACAGCAGTTTCCAACTTTTTCTTTGTCGCGTGTGTCATACGCTGTGTCACGTTATACATCTCCTTCTAATGTGTTTCTCAAATATTTTATCACAGTGTGTATTCAAAGACTATCTACTAAAAATATGTTACATTATTCTTATATTGAAAGGGTGGTACTATGGAAAATATATATGACTTTGTGGTACAAAAATCTAATGGTGAAGATTATAAATTAGAAGAATACAAAGGCAAAGTAATGCTAATTGTTAACACTGCAAGTGAATGTGGTTTCACGCCACAATTTGAGGGTTTACAAGCATTGTATGAGAAATATAAAGACCAAGGTTTTGTTATTTTAGGTTTTCCATGTAATCAATTTGGTGGGCAAGAACCTGGTTCAGGTGCTGAAGCTAACCAAAATTGTAAAATTAACTATGGCGTTACATTCCCAATCCATGAAAAAGTGGACGTCAAAGGGGAAAATCAACATCCTTTATTCCGTTTCTTAACTGATGCAGCTAAAGGTATGTTAAGCGAAAAAATTAAATGGAACTTCACAAAATTTTTAGTTGATCGTGAAGGAAACGTCGTGAGTCGTTTCTCACCTCAAAAGAAACCAGCTCAAATTGAAAAAGATATCGAAAAATTATTATAGATTAACATTTAATTAAACTACGATAAAAAGCTACATTATACAGTTCTCTATAATGTAGCTTTTTATATTACAAACATTCCTCTATTTGTCAAAAGTGCTAAAATATGATGAGTTTATTACAAGTCACACTGTCATTAAGACCGTTGTCTACGCTCTTAAGAACTTGCAACGTTGCACTTTAATTACAACTTATTCTTCACTATTTACTGGTTCATTAGAATCTGTAACTTCAGTTTCCACAGTAAATGTGCTGATCGCATGTTTGTATATCAAATGTTGTTTACCTTGAGAAACTAAGCTGACAACATATTTGTCAAAGTCTTCAATAACACCTTTCATTTGAAAGCCGTTTAAAAAGAAAACTGTAACTTCTGTTTGTTGTGCTTTAAAGTTCTCTAGTGCTTGATCTTGGATGTTGTGGTTTGCAATCATGTTTAGAACTCCTTTTATTTATTTGGGTTGTAATCTCATCTAACATCATTTGAAGTGTCATTGTCTCTCTATCAAACCATTGAACATGTAATTTATTCTTGAACCATGTCAATTGTCGCTTAGCATATTGTCTTGAATGTTGTTTTAATGTTTCAACTGCTTGGTCTATTGATAACTCACCATTTACAACAGGTACCAGCTCTTTATATCCAATTGCTTGCATACTTTGAGTAGATTCATAACCCTGTTCTACTAGGTTCTTCACTTCATTAAATAATCCGTGGCCCAACATAATATCTACACGTTTATTTATTCTTGAATATAATGTTTTGCGCGACATTTCAATCCCTATTAATAATGTATCATAATTTTCTGTAAATTGTTGCACTTTCTTGCGAGAACTTATAAGTTTTTTTGTATTTAAGTAATATTCAATCGCTCTATACACCCTTTTTCTATTATTGGGATGTATATCTTGTGCAGATTGTGGATCAAATGTCGCCAAATAATCATGCACTTCTTGATTAGTCAATGGTTCTAATGCTTGCAATTTAGACTTGGTTTGCTTTTCAACTTCTTTTGAAACGGTCTCATCTTCGAATGGATAATCATAAATCAATGATTGAATATATAATCCCGTACCTCCAGCTATAATAGGAACCTTGCCCCTAGTAGTTATATCTTTAATCAAATTTTGTGCTTGTTGTTTGAAATCATACGCTGAAAATGAGTCATCTGGATTTAAAATATCAATCATATAGTGGGGGATGCCATCCATTTCTTCATTCGTCACCTTAGCTGTACCGATATCCATTTGTTTATATACTTGCATAGAATCCCCACTAATGATTTCACCATTGATGCGTTTTGCTAATTCAATACTCAATTCTGTCTTACCAGACGCGGTTGGTCCGACTATAACCACTAAAAATGGTTTATTGACGTCGTTCAATCGTTATCCCTCACTTCAATTTTTCTTTATTACTTGTTTCTGAATCCAGTCAAACATATGCGTCCATATCATTTCCTTATCATCTTCAAATAAAATTTCATGTCTTCTATTCGCATAAAGTTGAACTGTTATATGGTTGATGCCTGCACGTTTGAATTTTTTTCCCAACTTCCGTATACCTTTGCCATAGTCACCAAATGGATCCTCCTTACCAGAGATAAGTAGTATTGGTAACTGGGCGTTCATTTTTTTGAGTTGCTTATTATTAGCCGTACTTATCATATGTTTCACTGTTTGATAGATTAATTGGTTAGATACTAAGAAACCCGTATAATCATCGTTAACAAATTTGTTAATTTCATCACGCTTAGAGGATAGCCAATCGCTCTTTGTTTCAGGTTGATCTATTTTCTTATTAAATGATTTATAAACAAATTGATTCACCCATTCTAATCGGTTACGCTTTCCACAAATAAGTGTGATTAATTTTAATGCAATTATAGCTGGAATTCCTTTGTATTTAGGATATTGACCAGTACCTGTAAGTATTAAGCCTTGTGCAACATCTGGATATTTCTCTACGAACAAACGAGCAATAATTGAACCCATTGAATGTCCTAAAATGATATATGGAATATTGCTATCTGAACTATGGAGTGTTTGTGCTATTTCATAAGCATCTTGGGCTATGGTATGCATGTCATTGTAATGACCTCTTTCACTTTCATCTATATCGATACCGTGACCTCGATGATTGTGTCGTATAACATCGTATCCCTGATGCGTCAATGCCTGCACAAGTGATTCATAACGATCCATATGCTCAGCCATTCCGTGAAAGATATGAACGACACCAAATGTTGCTATCTTCGCTTTATCTACTTTAACTTCTATCATAGTGCCGTCTTCAACGGTAATTTTGAATGATTGTTGACTCACGCATATGCCTCCTTGCAAAATTAATTACTTAACCTTAATGTCCTATATTCTTTTAAATATACCTGTCCTTCTTAATGTTATCAAATTGTTAGACTCATTTTAACAACTTCAATTGCATCTTTATAGACGCAAGTCTGAATTCATCTTGAAATCGTTGTCCTCCCCATCTTACTTTGCCTGTAAAATCACTCTATATTAGTGACATTTTCCAGTGAAATTCCCTTAGGTGAGATGTCTCCGCCAATAATCTTCCTTTTGGAACACTAAAGCGGGAGTAGAACAGATTTTTTTAAAATCGTTGTCCTACCCCCGCAAGGATGACTTGAACTGAGAAACCTTGATTTGAGTACGCGCTCAGTTCAGTCAGTTACTAAATATTCATATTTTTAATGACTTTGATGTTTCATTTAATACACGCATATAGGTGTTAAATTCTCAAAACATCCATTTTAAATTTTATTTTAGAACTGCAAGTTGTTCATTGCCGTGTGTTGCTTCTTCAATCGCAATATTAATTTCTTTAGTAAATTCATTTCGTTGACTTTGAGTATAATTCAGTAATTTAGCAAGTTCTTCAACGACTGCATCTTTATATTGTTTTACTTGGTTAATATTGAAATACAATTTACCTGTTCTACGAATTAAGAAATCTGTTGGTTTATAAACCATTTCATTTTGAACGCTATATACTAATTCAACGTACATTTCTAGTGGTAAATTTAATGTCTTGTCTTGTGCTATTTGTGCAATGTTAAATAATTTATCAACGTTAGAACCATATCTAGAAGCTAAACGTTCAGCAACATCAGCTTGAAGACCAATTGCCTTACCTTCTTCAACTTTACGTGCTACGTAATTTTCAAAGTTTGCACTTCCGCCTACATCACCACCAGAAATCGGTGTATGTTTCGTTTTACAATCATCAAATGTTAATTTGTATTCTTGTTTTAAACGTTTTGCTAATAAATCGACAATTTCTAAAGCCATGTGACGGTAACCTGTTAATTTACCACCAGCAATCGTTAAAAGACCTGATTTACCTTCCCAAATTTCATCTTTACGTGAAATTTCAGAAGGATCTTTTCCATCTTCTAATATTAACGGTCTAACTCCAGCCCAAGTTGATTCGATATCTTCATCTTTTACATTTACGTCTGGGAACATATAGTTAATTGCATCAATAAGATAGTCTCTATCTTCTTGTGTTGTTAATGGTTTTGTTTTGTCATTATCATAGAACGTATCAGTTGTTCCGACATACGCTTTACCTTCACGTGGAATGGCAAAAATCATTCGTCCATCTTTTTCAGTATCGAAATAAACCGCTTGTCTTAACGGGAATTTAGATTGATCAATGACAACATGAACCCCTTTAGTTAAACGTAATTGTTTATTGTTACGCGTGTAATCTTTTTTGCGAACTTCATCTACCCAAGGACCTGCAGCGTTAATGACTTTTTTAGCATTGATTTGGTACATTTCACCAGTTAGTAAATCTTGAACTTCAATACCTCTCACTTTAGATTTTCCATCGTAAATGAAATCTGTTGATTTCGTATGATTTAAAACTTCTGCACCATTTTCTTCGGCACGTTTCATAACTTCAATTGTTAAACGTGCATCATCAGTACGGTATTCAACATAATAACCGCCACCTTTTAAACCATCTTTTTTCACTAATGGTTCTTTGTTTAATGTTTGTTTTTTACTCAACATTTTTTTACGTTCGTATTTTTTTACACCGGCTAAGCGATCATATGCTGTTAAACCTAAGTTTGTTGTGAATTTACCGAAAGTACCACCTTTGTGCATTGGTAGTAACATCCATTCTGGTGTCGTTACGTGTGGACCATTTTCATAAACAATCGCACGTTCTTTACCAGTTTCAGCTACAACTTTGATTTGTGCTTGTTTTAAATATCTTAATCCACCATGAACTAATTTAGTAGAACGTGAACTTGTACCTTGAGCAAAATCTTGCATTTCTACTAATGCTACTTTCATACCACGTTGAGACGCATCTAACGCAATCCCTGCACCTGTGATACCACCTCCGATGATTACGACATCATATTCTTCATTTTGTAAATTTTTCTTAATTACTTCTCTATTTAAAGTTGATAAAGCCATAAATATACCCCTCCGATATTTTATTTTTGTGAAAAAAGAGAGACCTATCCATACAGAATCAAACTGTATGAAACAGGTCTCTCAAATCTCGACTAATTTATTAACTTAATTTAATCATATCACACTTCTATAAACTAAGCCATGTTTAGAGATTAATCTTCTAATTTAAAGACCTGAGTAGCTTCAACTGCTTTTTTCCAACCTTTATATAACTTAGTTCTGTCTTCTTCAGACATCTGAGGTGTAAATTCTGTTTCTAATTGCCATCTATTTGCGATTTCATCTTTACTATCCCAGAAACCAACTGCTAATCCCGCTAAATAAGCAGCGCCTAATGCTGTAGTTTCTTGAATTACTGGGCGCTCTACTGCAGTATTAACAATATCTGCTTGGAATTGCATGATAAAGTTATTTTTAACTGCACCGCCATCAACACGTAAATTGTTCACTTCAATTTTAGAATCTTTAGACATCGCTTCCATAACATCACGTGTTTGATAACATAATGATTCTAATGTTGCTCGAATGAAGTGTTCTTTTTCAGTACCACGGCTCAAACCGAAGATGGCACCTCTTGCTTCTGAATCCCAGTAAGGCGTACCTAATCCAACGAATGCTGGTACGAAATAAACATTATCAGTAGAATCAACGCGAGTCGCATAGTTCTCAGATTGAGGCGCTGAATTTATAATTCTTAAACCATCACGTAACCATTGGATTGCTGATCCTGAAACAAAGATAGAGCCTTCAAGTGCATAATTAACTTTACCATCTAAACCATACGCAATAGTAGTTAATAATCCACTTTCAGATTTAACTGGTTCTTCTCCAGTATTCATTAACATAAAGCCACCAGTACCATACGTGTTTTTCACATCTCCACGTTCGAAACATGCTTGTCCAAATAGTGCAGCTTGTTGGTCACCAGCGATACCTGAAATCGGTACTTTTTGGCCAAAGAAATGATAGTCTCTTGTATGTGCGTAAATTTCACTAGATGGTTTAACTTCTGGTAACAATTGTTTAGGTACACTTAATAATTCAAGAAGTTCTTCATCCCATTTTAAATCATAAATATTATACATTAGTGTACGACTCGCATTTGAATAATCTGTAATATGTGCTTCTCCACCAGACAATTTCCACACGAGCCAAGTATCAATTGTGCCAAATAATAAGTCGCCATTTTCAGCTTTTTCTCTAGCGCCATCAACGTTATCAAGAATCCATTTCACCTTCGTTCCAGCAAAGTATGGGTCTAATAATAAACCTGTTTTATTACGGAACGTTTCTTCATGTCCTTGCTCTTTTAATTCATGACAGATTGCTTGTGTTTGACGAGATTGCCATACAATTGCATGATAAATTGGACGTCCTGTATTTTTATCCCAAATAACTGTCGTTTCACGTTGGTTTGTGATACCAATACCCTCAACTTGATCAGCGTTAATTTCATTTTCATTTAACACTTCTGCCATAACTGCTAATACTGAAGTCCAAATTTCATTAGCGTCGTGTTCTACCCAACCTGATTTAGGGAAGTATTGTTTGAATTCTCTTTGTGCAATACCTTTGATGTCGCCTTCTTTATCAAATAAGATAGCTCTTGAACTTGTTGTTCCTTGGTCTATCGACATGATGTATTTTTCCATAAATTTTCTCCCTTTCTGCTATATGAATAAACAATTGTTAAAGAATTTGAATATTAAGGAAGTGTACTATAGTTATAGCACTTTTCCAAAAAATTAATCATAAATGTAAGATGTTAATTAATAAATTGATTCAATATCATTTGATTTATTAGCTTTGTTCAGTGCCAAACCAAGCACTAATGTAACGATAACTAGTAAAATACCAACTGCACAAATCAAATCAAATTGTCCTTTGTAGAAGACTTTATAAATAACTGCTCCTAACATACCTCCTGCAATAGGCCCCAATACGGGTACTATAGCATAGCCCCAGTTAGAACCACCTTTACCAGCTATTGGTAGCATTGCATGTGCAATTCTTGGTCCTAAATCACGTGCAGGATTGATGGCATAGCCAGTAGGACCACCTAAACTTAGTCCAATTGCAACGATTAAGGCACCAACGATAAGCGGATTTAATCCATCGGCAATTTTATTAACACCAATAAATAAAATACCTAGGCAAAGAATCGCTGTACCAATAATTTCACTCAAAAAGTTTGCAAAATAGTTCTTAATTGCTGGCGCTGTAGAAAATACACCTAACTTCGCACCTTTATCTTCTGTTGCTTTCCAATGCGGTAAATACATTAACCAAACGAGCACACCACCTACAATACCTCCAAGCATTTGACAGATTATGTAACCTGGTACTTGCGCCCAACTAAAACCGCCATCCATCGCTAGAGCAATAGTCACCGCTGGATTTAAATGTGCTCCTGAAAATTTCCCAACTGCGTAAACACCCATTGATACAGCTAGTCCCCAACCTGCTGCAATAACGATCCAGTCAGAGTCCTGACCAGCGCTTCGCTTCAAATTAACGTTAGCACAAACGCCACCACCGAAAAGAATTAGAATAGCAGTACCTAAAAATTCTGCTAAATAAACATTCATGATGAATCCTCCTATAAGACAAAAAGATTCCTACAAAGGCGCTAATAAAGGCATTGCAGAAATCTCTTCGTCTCTTAATCTTTATATTAACTTGTTTAAATCATACAGAAAGTTTGTAAGCGTTGTCAATACTTTCGTTGAAATTTTGTCACATTTAAGTAATCCTAAAATTGATTGTACTCATTTTATAAAATTAAGAAAGAAGATGGATTGATGGCAGTACGAATTACCATAATGCACGGTTACTGGTTGTAACGTAGCTCGCACCGCTATTAAGTGCCTGAGTTATTTCGCTTTCTTCATTAATCAAACCACCTGCAATGACTTTTGAAGCAGTTTCTTCATCAATGATTTTAACAACTTTATGCGCTATACCAGGTAATACTTCTACATAATCAGGCTCAACTTTCTTAATTAAGTTAATACTTCTACTTAAGGCTTGACTATCTATAATAAACACCCTGAAAATCGTTAACTTATTTAACGATTTAGCTTTTTGAATTACTTTAGATTTGGTAGAAACGATGCCTTTAGGACTATACGTTTGAATGATATATTCACAAGCATATTCATCGACAGCCATACCTTTAATTAAATCGATATGAATATAGGCTTCAATTTGATTCGCCTTTAGCAGCGCCATAACACTTTTCAAATGACCAATATGCATATCTAATAGCACACATATTTTATAATCTGTTTTTATTAATTTCTCTAAGTCTTTCATATTACGTATCGCAGGTAAAACGTATTCTTTCATAAGCATTTTCCTCTCTACATGACGCGTTTAAATAATTTTTCTAGTTCATAATTCGAGAAGTTGATGATAATAGGTCTGCCGTGCGGACATGTGAATGGATCTTCCGCTTCACGTAATTGATCAATCAAATCCGCCATCTCATTATTTTTTAAATAATGATTTGCCTTAATTGATTTCTTACAACTCATCATAATCGCAGCATCTTCACGCATTTTTTTTACACTTATTTTTTTATCATTTAATACCAACTCAACCATATCTTGAATAATTTCTTCCGCTTCCGCTTTTGGGAACCAAACAGGGTAACTATTCACGATATAATCATGACCGCCAAAGTGCTCTAAATGAACGCCAACTTTGTCTAATTCTTCTTGATATTGGTCTATAATCATTTGTTCATCTTTTGAAAAGTGAAATGTTAATGGTATCAACAAATCTTGGACTTCATTCGTCACTTCGCCAATTTTTTCTCTAAAATATTCATATTTAATACGTTCTTGAGCAGCATGCTGATCAATCATAAACATGCCGTTTTCATTTTGGGCAATAATATAAGTTCCATGTACCTGGCCGACAACTTCCATATATGGAACACGTCGCGATGGTGTGTTACTTACCTTTCCTTTAATATCATTGCTATCTTGTGGTTGATATAATGTTTGTTGATTTTTTGGCGCTATTTCATCACTCATATTTGCTTCTGATGCGCCTTTTGTTGCGTAATTTATATCCTGATTATCTGGATTAGTCGTATCACTATCCATTTCATTCAAAATTTCTTTTTGAATTTGGAAGTAATCTTTGTCATCGGCGCGTTTATTATTGTGAACGATGCTTTCCGTACTTTCATTTATGCTATCTTTATTATCTGGAGCATCGTACTCATAATTTGATTCATTTAAGTGATCGTCATTAGAATCACTAGATGTCTTATAGGTTGGAGTCGCAGTCTCTTGATTCAAATTCTGTTGACGTCTCTCAAAGTCTATTTTTTGTTGTTCAAATTGATTTAATACTTTATTTTTTTTAGGTCTTCTATCCAAATCATTTTGCGGAATTAAAATTCTATCCTTGAAAGCTTCTCGAATTTTCTCAACAATTAATTGATATAATTGTTCTTCTTTTGATAATCTGACTTCTAATTTAGTTGGATGAACATTCACATCTACGAGTATTGGATCCATTTCGATATTTAAGTAACAAATCGGATAACGTCCAATTGTAAGTAATGTATGATACCCTTCAATAATTGCCTTATTGAGTACAAAGTTTTTAATATATCTGCCATTAATAAATATTGAAATATAATGCTTATTACTTCTTGAGTGCTCTGGTTTAGCTACGAAACCCTCTAAGTGATAATCACTCGTATCACCTTGAATATGTACTAAATCTTTTGCAACTTTTATACCGTAGATTTCAGCCATAACTTCATTTGTTTTACCGGAACCGTTAGTTTTCAACAATGTTTTTCCATCTGATATTAAAGAAATACGTATATCGGGATGACTCATTGCCATACGATTGACGATATCTGTAATTTTGCCTAACTCTGTATATAAACTTTTTATATATTTTAGGCGGGCTGGTGTATTGTAGAATAGTGATGCTACTGTGATGTCGGTACCTTTTTTAGCTTTAGCTGGTTTACGACTTAAAATTTCGCCATTTTCGGCATAGATTTCATGACCATTCTCACTATCTGTACACGTCTTAAGCGTAACTTTAGCTACTGAAGATATACTTGCTAATGCCTCACCACGAAAACCTAATGTTCTAATGTGAAATAAATCATCATCTGCATCTAGCTTACTTGTTGCATGTCTATGAAATACTAAATCTAAGTCATCTTGTTCAATACCAGTACCATTATCTACGACTCTAATAGAAGAAATACCTGATTGTTCTACTTCAATATTAATTTCCGTAGATTGTGCATCGATTGCATTTTCTAACAATTCTTTCACAACTGAGCTTGGACGCTCTACTACTTCACCAGCTGCTATTTTATTCGCAAGAGACGTTTGTAGTTCCTTAATTTTGCCCATTTTCCAACACCTCTATCTCAATTGATTTTGTAATTCACTTAGTTTAAGTAATGCTTCAATAGGTGTCATATTTGATATATTAAGTTTTTTAATCTCTTCCTCGATTTCACTTACTGTTGGTTCTGAATCGAATAGATTAAATGATGCTTGTTCAAATTCATTGCTTGGTCCATGATTGTCAGTTTGTGCTTTTTTATCGCTATCTTTTTTATTTTGTGTAGCGTTAATATCGTGGCTTTCAACTGACACCGATTCCTTAAGCACTGAATTACTAGTTTTTTCATAATCATTGGCGTTTTGATGTTGTTCGAAAGCATCTAAAATCACTTGCGCACGATTAATCACATCATCTGGTAAGTTAGCCAGTTTAGCTACTTGAATACCATAACTATCATCAACAGCCCCATCTTTTACTTTATGTAAGAAGATTAACTCTCCTTGATATTCATCAGCGGCAACGTGTACATTTTTAAGGCTTGGTAGTGCTTGATCTAATGTGGTTAATTCATGATAATGCGTTGAGAATAACGTTTTTGCATGAGACGTTTGAGCAACATACTCAATCATGGCTTGGGCTAGAGCTAAGCCATCATACGTCGAAGTACCTCTACCAATTTCATCGAAAATGATTAAACTATTTTCAGTCGCATATGTTAATGCTTTTTGTGCTTCTAACATCTCTACCATAAATGTACTTTTCCCTGATACTAAATCATCTGCAGCACCAATTCGAGTAAAGATTTGATCAAATATTGGCAATGTTGCCTTATCACAAGGAACATATGCCCCCATTTGAGCCATAATACTGATGATTGCAACCTGTCTCATGTAAGTTGACTTACCTGACATATTAGGACCAGTGATAAGATAAATAAAGTTGTCTTTGTCTAATTCACAATCATTAGGAACGTAGTCATTATAGTCCATTACACGTTCAACCACAGGGTGACGTGAGTTTTCTAATTTTAATGTTTTATTATCACTAAATTCAGGTCTAACATAGTTGTATTTTTGTGCAATTTCAGCAAAACTTTGCAAGCAATCAAGTTCAGAAATAATTTTAGCCTGCTTTTGAAGTCTTTCCGTATAAGTTTTAATATGTTCTCTTAAACGAACAAAAAGTTGATACTCAAGTTCTACTGCTTTATCTTCAGCACCTAAAATAATATCTTCTTTTTCTTTTAACTCATCTGTTATAAAACGCTCAGCATTAGATAAAGTTTGCTTACGGTGATAACCATATTCATTCGGTTCAAATCCTTGTAAGTTTGCTCGTGTAATTTCTATAAAATAACCAAATACTTTGTTATAGCTAATTTTAAGTGATTTAATTCCTGTTCGCTCTCGTTCTTTAGCTTGTAACTGTGCCAACCAATCTTTACCATTCTTAGAGGCCTCTAAGAATTCATCTAATTGTTTACTAAAGCCATGTTTAAACAGGCCACCATCTTTAATGGAAATAGGTGGTTCTTCAATTAAACTGTCTTCTAATACCTGTAATAAATCTTCTAATGGTTCAAGAGAACTAAATTGATTTGTCGCAACATCATTCATACTTTCGAGAAGTGCTTTAATATTAGGAATCTCAGAAATTGAATGTTTAAGTTGAATTAAATCACGTGCATTGACGTTACCATAACTTACGCGACCTACTAATCGTTCTATATCATAAACTTGATTTAAATAACCTCTTAACGTATCTCTTTCAATGAAGTGATTCATGAATGATTCAACTATATTTAGTCTCTCTTCTACTCTTTCTTTATTAATTAAAGGTCTGTCTATCCATTGCTTAAGTCGACGCGCCCCCATTGGTGTTTTCGTTTCATCCATTAACCATAAAAGCGTGCCTTTTTTAGATTTTAGTCTTATACTTTCAGTTAATTCTAAATTTCTCTTAGCGTAGTAATCCATCTTCATGAAATCAACTGCAGCATATGTGATTGCATTCTCTAAATGAGATAGATCTCTCTTTTGTGTATGATATACATAGTCGAGTAATAATTGAGTAGCTTGATACGTATGATGATCAGTTAGTTGATTAACCTCATATGAAGCATCCGAAATTGTTTCACTAACAGTTATTGTTTCTGTTGTTAAATAGATTTGCTTTTTAAGACTTTCATTAATTTCTTGATTAACAACGATTTCGTTAGGATTTATAGTTACAATTTCATTTATTAAAGTATCTTCATCTTCAATTTGAGTAGCTTTTAATTCACCAGTTGAAATATCACAATAACTTAAGGCATAGTTACTATCTTGTTTAATAAAACTTAAAATATAGTTATTTTGGTTCTCATCCATACCACCTTGTTCCATTACTGTTCCAGGTGTTACTACTCTAACTACTTCACGTTTTACCATACCTTTCGTTTGCTTAGGATCTTCCATTTGTTCACATATTGCTACTTTGTAACCATTATTTATTAACGTTTCAATATAGCTATTCGCAGAGTGATAAGGTACGCCACACATAGGAATTGGGTTTTCTTTTTTAGCATCTCTTTTAGTCAATGTAATTTCTAATATTCTAGACGCTTCTTTTGCATCCTCAAAAAACATTTCATAAAAATCGCCTAATCTAAAGAATAATAAACAATCTTGATATTGCGATTTAATTTTCAAATATTGTTGCATCATCGGTGTCGTATTCGACATATTTTCACAACCTTACTATATTTTTCCGAATTATAACGTACTTTTAACTTATATATTTTAACATATGAAATGTTACAACGCTCGTGAGTTCATTTAATTTAACTTTATATACTATTGCAAAATTTATTTATCACAATGATCAATAAAAAAAGATTATCATAACAAAATTAAGAATATAGACATTTTTTAAACGTCTGCCTCTTTCTTTTGAAAATGATAATCTCAAATTAATTAAAACAACTCTTCATCCACAAAGTATTATTTTTTAAACTTATCCAGTAATCCTCGTTTTTTCAACATAAAAAGTAAGAAATAACTAATCGCAGCACCTATAAAACTTGAAATAATAAATGCTATCATTAATGGTTTAACAAAGAAATCTTGCATGCCTAAGAACCATGCCATTGGAATACATAACAAACTTCCTATTATACCAGTACCAATTACTTCACCAACAGCAGCCATAAAAATATGTTTCCTGTACATATAAAATACGCTGGCTAAAAGCACACCAATCATACTTCCTGGAAATGCGAAAAAGCTACCAGTGCCAAATAAATTTCTTAAGATTGATGAGATGAGTGCTTGAGCTAAACCATACCATGGTCCCACAAATACTGCACATAATACATTGATAAAATGTTGCACAGGTGCTGCTTTTATAGGTCCCAATGGAATGATAATAAAACTACTTAACACAACGTTAGTGGCAATCAACAATGCTGTAAGTGTTAGTTTTCTATTGTTCATAGTGCTTATCCCTTTCTTATATTATTCCTTATGTTCATCTTCATTATGTTCGTTTAAACGATCTTCCATAGTACTTATCATCAGTTGTAATAAATCATTCGCTTCATATTGTGCAGAGCGAAATTCCTCAACTATTGGTAATTCATTAATTTCATGTTCTAAAGCTTCAATCTCATCTTCTGATTGTTGATAGGCATGTTGTTTACCGTAATTTTGAAAATTAACTGACTGCTTTTGTTGTTTTTTTAAACGGTTCATTTTATTTTCAATATTATGATTTTCATGAATTTGTTTTTCTATATTTTGATATGATTTTATAAGGTCTAAATCTTTAATTTTATTTGTGAGTTGATCGGCTTGTTTTAAAATTTCATCCTTGCTATACATTTAATTGGTCACCATTGGTGCACTATGAAATTCTTTGAATGTACCATTTAATGAATATTGTTTTGTTTCATCAATTTCAACGTCTACTAATTTTCCGATTGCCTCACGTGGACCTTTAAAGTTTACTAATTTATTCTTCTCAGTATAACCGGCTAGAACCGTATCATCTTTCTTACTAACACCTTCACATAAGACAGTTACCGTGTGCCCTTCATATTGATTCATCGCTTTTTCAGAATAATGACCTACTTTTTTATTTAAACGTTGCAAGCGCTCTTTTTTCACATCTTCAGGTACATTATCTTTCATTTTAGCAGCTGGCGTACCATCTCTTTGAGAATATAGGTACGTATATGCATGTTCAAATTGGATCTCATCATATAATGATAGTGTTTCTTGGAATTGTTCTTCGGTTTCGTTAGGATATCCAACAATTATATCTGTCGTTAATGCGACATTCGGAATGGCATTTTTAATTCTATGTACCAAATCTAAGTAACTTTCTCTCGTATATTTACGTCCCATAATTTTTAATACAGCATTATTTCCAGATTGCACAGGCAGATGGATATGTGGCACTATATTTCCACCTTGAGCTATAACTTCAATCATTCTATCCGTAAAGTCCCATGGATGACTTGTAGTAAAACGTACTCTTGGGATATCAATTTTAGAAATATCTTCTAATAAATCTCCTAATCCATAATCTAGATCCTTAATATCTTTACCATATGAATTCACATTCTGACCAAGTAAAGTGATTTCTTTATAACCATCTCGTGCTAAACCACGGACTTCGTCAATGATATCTTCTGGTCTACGACTACGTTCTTTTCCTCTAGTAAATGGCACAATGCAATAGGTACAGAATTTATCACAACCATACATAATATTAACCCATGCTTTCGTACTGCCTTCACGAACTTTTGGTAGGTTTTCAATAATGTCGCCTTCTTTAGACCAAACTTCTACAACCATTGCTTTAGAAAGATATGCTTCTTCTAAAATTTCCGGTAATTTATGGATATTGTGTGTACCAAAAATCATATCTACATTTTGATATGACTTAAGTATCTTATTTACGACTGACTCTTCTTGAGACATGCATCCACAAACACCGATTAATGCTTCAGGTCTATTCTTTTTTAAATGTTTTAGGTTACCAATTTCACTAAATACTTTATTTTCAGCATTTTCACGAATCGCACAAGTATTAATCAAAATAACATCCGCTTCATTTATATCATCTGTAGCTGTATAGTCTAAAGCTTGTAAAATCCCAGCCATTACTTCTGTATCGTGTGCATTCATTTGACAACCATATGTTTTAATTAAGAATGTACGCCCTTTTCCCATTCCTTGGTATTTGTCTTCTATATGAAAATCACGATTATAATTAATATCTTGTTTACCTCGTTTGCGTGCTTCTTTTAAACTAGGTGGTTGATAAATTTTTTCGAAGTATTTACTATAATCTTTTTCTACTTTCTTATCGCGCTCATTTAAGATATTTATCGTACCAGCTTTTCTTTGTTCTTCATTCACTTTAAAAAATTCCTTTCTATATGCCCTAATATCATTAGTTCATTATATTAAAATTAATTATAAAGTGCAAAAAGAGTTAAAATAG
Organism: Staphylococcus sp. GDY8P57P; assembly: GCF_017892585.1. Classification (NCBI taxonomy): domain Bacteria; kingdom Bacillati; phylum Bacillota; class Bacilli; order Caryophanales; family Staphylococcaceae; genus Staphylococcus; species Staphylococcus sp. GDY8P57P. The sequence goes on from NZ_JAESLK010000005.1 coordinate 75,078, forward strand.
TTAATAAATTTGTCATTTTAAAAAGGAGTGCGACAGAATTCTTTTAAAATTCATCGTCCACTCCTATCTTGCTTTGCTTGTAGTATTTCTTAATGAAGATCTGCTTGTTGGGGGCCCTTGATTAGAACTGAAAAAAGCTTGATTTAAGCGCCTTATCACTTCAGTTAGCTACTGCGAATTTGCAAAATAACATCATTATATTATTTATGTCCTAGCCCCTTCAAAAGCCATTTATTCACTATCATATTTTCCTGTTAACGTTTCAATTGTGATACCAGCTGGTACATGATAAAACTTAACTTGACTAATAATACTTGGACATTCTAATTCAACCATTCGTTCATGTAATTTCTGAATTAGGATTAAACATTCACTCATATCGCCTTGAACTGTCGTTTCGAGAGGACCCACTCTAAAATGCAGACCAGAATCATTTATGATTTTGATAGCCTCATCTACATAAGGTATAACGTCTTCGTTGTTAGGCGTTTTTGGAACGATTTGAATACTCATTAATGTATCTTGCATTAATAATCACCTCAGTCTATTCTATTACCTTAATTCTACCACGCATTAATTAAAATTGCCTTTAGTAATTGCTATATTAATTGCTTTACTCAAATCAAACATCTTATCGTCCCAATTCGATTCGTCCAACCTACTTTTACGGTTACTCTTATTATTTTTGAATAAAGATTTTCTCAAACTAGACGTTAACTCTATTTGCACACCTACACCATTTTTTGTACAATTCACAATATTATTATCTTGAGTACCAGACATATGACTAGGTGCTTCATTTACTTCTATACCAATTTGACTTAATTCTTCAACAATACGCTCTTTTAAAAGATTATCTTTACCACCGATATAAGCAATTTCATCTTCACCAAGACATCCATGAATTGTGATTGCACGTTCACTTGTTTTTACTAAATCCATAGCAATGTCATTATCATAATTAATAGATGTTACGTGCAACTCATTGTTCCCTTTTGTTCGCATACCATTAAATGCAAAATAATTAAATTGCCCATCATTAGCAATAACACGCGCAAGTTCAGTAGTAGCAGGTTCTATTCCACCGCCATGTATCGCTAGAATTGTTATTTCGCTATCTCTATTATCAGTGACAATTTCCCAATCTTTATTCTCAATCGTTTCACTTTGCAATTCACTCATAGACTGATATTTATCCATTTTGAAACCTCACTTAAGTAAATTATTGTTACTTTTCTTTTCCCTTAATCTTATTCCTAAAAAGTATTTATCTAAAATTTAATAATGATTACTTAAACTAAATAATTTTAATAGTATCTAAATACTAATGTTGATAAAGTCCGTATAATT
>NZ_JAESLK010000050.1:0-3276 GCF_017892585.1 Staphylococcus sp. GDY8P57P
TAAGTAGTTCAGTTTTGGAGTACAAAATGACAAAATGTACTTCAAAATGGACTACTTTTTTCATTTTAACTTACATACCAAATTACATACAAAATGATTTATAAAATGCAATTGAAAATGATAATTGAATGAAAATTTGTGATTTTGTGGTATTATGATAATATAACTTATAGAAAAAATTGCTTATTCAACTAACGGGCAGGATAATGAGAAAAGGTTTTTTGATAGAAATAAGAAATTAGATGGTAAATTAGTTAAAAAGGCTGTGTTATAAATGAAAGTTTCTTTGATTGCTGCGATGGATAAGAATAGAGTGATTGGCAAAGAGAATGACATTCCTTGGAGGATTCCCAAGGACTGGGAATATGTTAAAAATACTACAAAGGGACATCCGATAATATTAGGTAGGAAGAACCTTGAATCAATCGGAAGAGCCTTACCTGACAGAAGAAATATTATTCTGACGAGAGATAAGGGGTTTACCTTTAATGGTTGTGAAATTGTTCATTCAATAGAAGATGTTTTTGAGTTATGTAAAAACGAAGAAGAAATTTTTATTTTCGGAGGAGAACAGATTTATAATTTGTTTTTCCCTTATGTTGAGAAAATGTACATCACAAAAATACATCATGAATTCGAAGGAGATACTTTTTTTCCAGAAGTGAATTATGAGGAATGGAATGAGGTATTTGCCCAAAAAGGGATAAAGAATGTTAAAAATCCGTATAACTACTATTTTCATGTATATGAAAGAAAAAACTTATTGAGTTAACGGGTGCGTTAATTGAAGAAGAACAGTAAAGATAAAGCACAAGAGCTTGGGATTACTCCAAGCTCTTTTTGTCATTTGAAATAAATTATATCTTTCCAATCAAATTGTTTATCTGTAATCCCTAATCTTTGAGCAGGTGTCAAAACCTTTTTATCCGCTGATTTAAAAGGGCGACAAAAGTTGTAGTAAGTTCTTAGAATTGTAATCGCAAATTGAGCATACTTCGGATTGAAGTTAGCGTAAATATAGCTCTTCTTATCACCACGAGCTGTTGTTAATGGTCTTTCAAGAGATGATATATAACGTCTTATCTGTTGAATAAAGCTATTGGTCGAATGGTCATTAACATTTAATAGCATCTTTGCGATTTCGTTTGGTTCCAGAGCAGATAAATCCGTTCTACAATCAACTGAATAAAATCCTTTATCCTTAGTGGCTAATGGATGTTTGATAGGGTTATCGGCATATTTGCGATATCTTTCTCCATCTTTACTAATAGCCTCTTCGTGGAATTGATGACTTGTTAGTAATTCAGTTAGATAATGAGATGCCAAAGTCCGTAGAAACTTTGTTTTGAATCCTCTGATATCTCCCCAATCGAGCAGTTCTGCTTTTGCTTGTCCGAATTCTTTTAAGCATTGTTTTCTGCTTTTCGTCTTGTTAACTTGGCAAATAAAATGATGTGCATCGCTCAACCTTAATTCTTTCGTGAATACTCTATAAAAGGCGTTTCTAATAGAGAAGTCATCATCACTAATCATTCGCCATTCGTCGGCATTAACCATTTGTTTAATTAACCAATAGTGAGCAGTTGTAGTATAAGGAGCATCAACATTTAAACCATCGACAAATCTACTCCTATTAGTAATTTTCCCTAATTCGTGAAGATAAGCATTCCTATTTTCGCTATCGTTAGCGGATGGTTCTTGTGGATAATAAGACCAATCTAACCTATCATTTTTACGACTAAAAGTATTGAGATGGTCTTCTTTGAATTTTCTTGTATCTTCATTTAATTCATCCATTGAAATATTCCAATCATAGGCAACATCAGAACGGAACACATATCTTGATAAGACCTCAGCAGATACAACTATATACGTTTGCATATTAAGGTCTTCAAACCCCGTATATTTCTTTGAACCTTGTCCTTTCTTACGGACGTTATTTAGGTAGTAGTGCATCTTGTCCGTATTAAGCCACATCTCGTTAAATTTCTTTGTTTGAAGGGGTTGTGTCTCATATCGTTCTAAAAACTCCAAACAACGCCTATACAGCCACTCCAGCTTATGATAGTAGGTTCCAACTCCAATTCCTAAAATATCACAAGTACGACTGACTGAAACCCTTCCAACAACCATCTTAGCGAACATTGGAAGAATGGTGTTCTTTTGTTGGTGATAAGTAGTGGTTTCTTCTCTTTTTGGTAGAACATTAGTGAACTTCTTACACGCCTTACATTGATAGCGTTGAGATTTGCCCCTACTTTTCCCCCTTTTGTAAAATTGCTTCGGCTCATTGAATGGGGTTGATTCTTCTTCCGAGCAGCCTTCTTTATGAAATTGATAATCTGGCTCAACATCTTGGATGCTATTGATTTCTATAAGGCGTTTAATTTCTTCAACAACAGACCAATTAGATAAAGGGGTTACTGTACAGTTTTGCGATACACCTCTGCCAATAGGATTGTCATTGCAGTACATACCTTTATGACCTTTATCTTTGGAACTACCAGTCATTTTATATCGACTTGGTTTCCCTTTTACATCTTTGAATTTGTGCTGTTCTTTCCCAAAATTACAACAAAACGGATTGATGCAGTAATTATATTGAATGGGATATTCAGAACCGTTCCATTTAAAAGACGTTGGCAAGAACAACATTTTGTTATACCTTGTTGCAAATCGTTTTGGAGTTAATAAATCATATTGTTTAGCCCTATCTTTTAATTCTTCGTTTGAAATCGGAATTTTAACATCTACAATTTCATCTTCCTTCGTGGCTAATCTTTTAAGCTTGGTCATTGTCTATCAACCCACTCTATCTTTGATACCCATTTTTTCAACAATCCGCTTATTACTTCGCTTGTTGGCAATCCATTCAATAAACTTCTTATCGTCTAAAATGTTCAATAAGAATTCATCCACTGCTTCGCTTTCAGTACGCTCTGCATATTCAGCGTATTGCTTAACTATCACCCTTACTTGCTCTGATATTTCCCAATCCACAGACTTAGCGTTCTTATTTTTTGGCTCAAGAAATTGCATAGGAAAATGCACCCCTTTTTGCTTAGTAAATTGTAACCATTTTAACACACCAATTTGCATTCCTACAATAATTATTTCACGTTCGCATTTTTATATACATTTTAACTTACATTTTGTGGTGTAAATTAACAACAAACGTTGATTTAACAATAAAAAACGAGTATCAAATTCAGTTGCAATTTGATACTCATTTAGGTTTACATTTTCACTTTTTGTACTCCAAAACTGAACTACTTA
>NZ_JAESLK010000051.1:0-700 GCF_017892585.1 Staphylococcus sp. GDY8P57P
TGCGCAAGCTTTTGAATATTTTGGTTGATCGATATAATCATGAATCAATCGATTTTTAGCCTCACGCGCTAAGTTAATATCTGTGAACTTAAAAATTCCTTTAACAGCTTCTCTGAAAGATTTTGAATTTTTTTTAGGAATGGTGGTAAAGATATTTCTTAGGAAGTGAACTTGGCATCTTTGCCAACTTACGTTGGTGAAGGATTTTCTAATGGCAGAGACTAATCCTTTGTGCGCATCAGAAATAACGAGTTCCGTACCTTGTAAACCGCGTTCTTTTAGGTATTCAAAAAATGTTGTCCAGGTCTCTTCGCTTTCGCCACTTTGAATCATGAAGCCGATAATTTCACGGTCGCCATCTTTGGTTATTCCAATCGCTATATGACAGCTTTTTGAGAGTACTCGATTTTCTTCTCGTACTTTTATATAGAGTACATCGGTCATTAAGTAAGGATAATTTTTTTCTGATAATAAACGATTCTGCCACTCGTTAACCATAGGTTCTAGCTGTTCTGTTAAGCTAGAAACGAAGGACTTAGAGACGGATTTACCACAAAGTTCTTCCACAATTTTTGATACTTTACGAGTTGAAACGCCTGATACATACATTTCCAACATTGAAGCCATGAGGGCTTTTTCGTTTCGTTGATAACGTTCAAACACTGTGGGTGAAAAATGGCCATCACGTGTTCTGGGTACT
>NZ_JAESLK010000052.1:0-36847 GCF_017892585.1 Staphylococcus sp. GDY8P57P
CAATTATACGGACTTTATCTATAACTTAATTATATATAATTATAGTACATAGATATACAATTTTGAAGATTTTTACAAGACGTAAGGTAGGTAAATATGACAGAAGAGAAGGATAAGACAGTATACAGACGACAAGCAGAATCAGAGACACCTTCTAAACGACGAAATAAGAAAAAACTACGAAAATTACCTTTTATTATTTTGATTATAGTAATATTGCTTCTTGCAGCTATTATTTATATCGTCCATAGTTATCGTAGTGGTGTTAATTATGCTGAGAAACATGCCAAAGATATTAAAGTACATAAATTTAACGGACCTGTTAAAAATGATGGTAAGATTTCTGTACTTGTATTAGGCGCTGACAAAGCAAATGGTGGTAAGTCAAGAACTGACTCCATCATGGTAGTTCAATATGATTTTATTCATAAAAAGATGAAAATGATGTCAGTAATGCGAGATATTTATGCAGAAATACCTGGATATCAAAATTACAAAATTAATGCAGCATATTCACTTGGTGGTCCAGAACTGCTAAGAAAAACATTAAATAAGAATTTAGGTATCAATCCGGAATATTATGCAGTCATTGATTTTACAGGCTTTGAAAAAATGATCGATGAATTAGAGCCAAATGGTGTTCCTATGGACGTAGAAAAAGATATGTCTGAAAACATTGGCGTATCTCTTAAAAAAGGTCATCATCGTTTGAATGGTAAAGAATTACTTGGATATGCAAGATTTAGACATGATGAGGAAGGAGACTTTGGGCGAGTTAGACGTCAACAACAAGTTATGCAAACGTTGAAAAAAGAGTTAGTTACGCCTAGCTCTGTAGTTAAATTGCCTAAAGTAGCTGGTATTTTGAGAGGTTATATTAATACAAGTATGCCTAATTCAGCGATATTCCAAACAGGTATAAGTTTTGGTATTAGAGGAGATAAGAACGTAGAATCTCTTACAGTGCCGATTAATAATTCATACCAAAATATTAATACTAATAATGATGGCAGTGCATTAGACATTGATAAAGATAAAAACAAAAAGGCTATTCAAGAATTTTTAAATAATTAAATTACAGTAAAAAAGCACACTTAGCAAGTGTGCTTTTTTACTACGCAATTAAATACCATAATATTATTATGTAAACTTACCTGCATTTTATTCAGCGTCTGATTTTCTAACGCCTGCAACGCCATAATGATTTTTTTGCATTTCTTCAATGACAACATGAATAGCTTCTCTATTAGCTCCAGTTGTTTTTTCAACTGCATTTGTTACTTCAGTAACTAAATTTTTTAATTGTTCATCAGAACGTCCTTCTAATAATTTAACATTGATGATTGGCATTTTATTTCCTCCTTGAAATAGTAATTTCATCCATAGTATAGCATGTTTTAAGATACTACTCCAAAATAATTTTAAGAACACTCGTTCTTATTTTTATTGAAATAGAACAAGTGTTCGTATATAATAAGAATTGGATAAGGGAGGTATCTGGCATGTATGATTATAATTTGTTGGAGGATAGAGATATTCTGTGTATTGATCAAAAGAGTTTTTTTGCTAGTGTTTCATGCATCGACAAAGGGTTGGACCCACTAGAAACAAAATTGGCAGTAGTTGCAGACACTAAAAGACAAGGTTCAGTTGTTTTAGCAGCTACACCTAAACTAAAAGAAATTGGTATTAAAACAGGATCTAGGCTGTTTGAAATACCACATCGGAATGACATTTATATTATTAATCCTAGCATGAGAAAATATTTAGAAGTTTCAATTGAAATTTCTAAAATTGCACTTAAATATGTACCAGGAGAAGACTTGCATCAATATAGCATCGATGAATTTTTTTTAGATGTAACTAATAGTTATCATCGATTTAACTCTACTGTTCAGTCATTTGCAGAGCGATTACAAAAAGAGATAGAAGATAAAACAGGGATATATTGCACAATAGGTATAGGCTCAAATATGTTATTAAGTAAGGTTGCAATGGATATCGAAGCGAAGCATACAGCCAATGGTATTACAGAATGGAGATATTATGATGTCCCCCAAAAGTTGTGGAAAATTTCGCCACTAAGGGAATTTTGGGGCATCAATAAAAAAACAGAAGCAAAACTTAACAAGAAAGGGATTGTAACGGTAGGCGATTTAGCACAGTATCCGTATAAATATCTCAAAAGAGATTTTGGTGTAATAGGGGTGGATATGCATTTACACGCAAACGGTATTGATCAAAGTAAATTGAGAGAGAAATATAATGTTACTAATCCTTCTATATGCAAAAGTCAAATTTTGATGAGAGATTACCGATTTGAAGAGTCGAAAGTAGTTATGCAAGAACTAATTGAAGATGTTGCTAGTAGAATAAGAGCACGTAAGCAATTGGCAAGAACCATTCACTTTTCATTTGGCTATACGGAAGGCGGCGGCGTACATAAGCAATATACATTAACGGATGCGACAAACTTAGAGCGAGATATTTATAAGGTAGTAAATTATTATGCGAATCAATTATGTGATAAACACGCGCTGTATCGGACATTGAGTGTATCATTGACACAACTTATTAATGAAGAAGACCGTCAACTCAATTTGTTTATTGATGAATATGAAAGAAGACGAGATGAGAAATTAGCCAAAACTATTGATTATTTACAAAATAAATATGGAAAGGGCATTATATCTAAAGCGATATCTTATACTGATGCTGGAACAAAGCATGGACGATTAGGTTTAATGGCAGGGCATAAAATGTAAATAATGTCCTCCTAACAATGATGGTATCAAGATGAAAATTGGGCATGCCAATTTCAAACTTGCTTTGCTCGTGGTATATCTTTGTGAAGTTCTCTTTACTCAGGGCTCGATGCCTAATTGTGCAATGTTTGTATCATTTCTGCATTGGGATCCAATCATCGGTATCTTGAGCTACTAATATTTTAGGAGCGTCATCAAGTTAGGAGGATATACTTATAAAATATATGTTTCAAAATCATGCAATGCCTGAATACCACGTTCGCGATCTTCAGGAGTTTTAAAGCTAATTTGCAAAGCACCTAAAATATCTTCACGAACTTCGAGGATTTTTAAGTTACTTATAGAAATATTATGTAAACTTAAGATAGAAGTAACTTTGCTAATCATACCCGATTTATCTGGAATATCTACATAAAGATCATACGCAATACTTAGTGCACCTTGTTGCTTAACTGGGAGCTGGTCTCTGAATTTTTTGGCACTTGAGAAGAAATCATGAATCTCATCAGTGTGATTTGAGCGAATATGCGTGGAAATTGAATTTATCTGTTGTTGTAACATATCCAATAGGTGAAGTATGTTCTCTTGATTACTAAATGTAATATCACGCCACATATCTGCATTACTACTAGCAATACGTGTAACATCTCTAAAACCACCAGCAGCTAATTGAGTTATCAAAGCATGATGATTTGAGTTTGATTCGCTTAAATGAACTAAACTTGATGCAATAATATGAGGTATGTGACTGACGACACCAGTAACGTAATCATGTTCTTGAGCAGAGGTTGTTATAAATTTTGCAGATGTCGTTGATAATAATGATTGTAATTTTTGGGCTGTTTCAGCATTGCGTGCGTCGTTATAAACAAGGATGTAGTAAGCATTTTCAAATAAGTGTTTTTTAGCGTTAAGAACACCTGATTTATGACTTCCAGCCATTGGATGGCCACCAATAAGATGAATATCATTGCTTAACAGATATGCTTCGTAGCTTTGAATATTAGCTTTCGTACTGCCAGTATCAGTTACAATCAAATGAGGTTGTGTTTGATAATTAGGTAATTCTTTTAAATACACTTCAGTTTGTTGTACAGGCGTAGCATAAATGATAACGTCTGCTTTTTTAACACCTTCACTATAATCTTCAACTTTTTCGTCAATTATTCCAATCGACAAAGCTTTTTCTAGTTGATTTTTATCTGCATCAAAAGCAGATATTGTTAAGTTAGGCTGGTAATATTTTAAGTTGCTGGCTAAACTTCCACCAATCAAACCAAGACCTACAAATAAAATATGTTGCATATTGAATCACCTTATTTCGAAATTTTCAGAATATGTACATTGTAAGGTACAGACTATAGATAAACAATAGTAAAATAAATGAATTAATAGTGATAGTATTATAAATACGATAAAATGTTACCAATAAATAATTTAACTAGGGAGGTAATGATGACTCAAAAGGTATTGAAAACAATAAAAGAACTCACAGAAATCAATAGTCCATCTGGTAATGCGACAGAAGCAATCAATTATGTTAAGAGTAGAGTTGAATTACTAGGTTATGATACTAAGATAACAAATAAAGGCGCTTTAATTATCGAAGTTCAAGGAGAAAACCAAGCGCAACAAAGATGTATAACTGCTCATGTAGATACATTGGGAGCAATGGTTAAAGACATTAAAGAGGATGGCCGATTGGCTATAAGCTTAATAGGTGGATTTACATACAATGCTATTGAGGGAGAATATTGTGAGATTCAAACTGAATCGGGACAAACATATACTGGAACGATATGTATGCATGAAACAAGTGTGCACGTTTACAGAAATAACCATGAAATACCAAGAGATAGTGAACATATGGAAATACGTATCGATGAAAAAACGACATCTGATCAAGAGACAAGAGATTTAGGAATTGAAGTGGGAGACTTTGTCAGTTTTGATTCTAGAACTGAGATTACCTCATCAGGATTTATCAAATCAAGACATTTAGATGATAAAGCGAGTGTGGCAATGATACTAGAATTGCTAGAGAAACTTAAGCAAGAAAAAACGCAATTACCATATACAACTCAATTTTACATTTCCAATAACGAAGAAATTGGTTATGGTGCTAATGCTTCTATATCGGATAAGATAGTAGAATTTATTGCACTTGATATGGGCGCATTAGGTGATGGCCAGTCATCAGATGAATACACCGTATCAATTTGTGCTAAAGATGGATCTGGTCCATATCATAAAGAATTAAAATCACATCTAATAAATTTATGTAAAATAAACAATATACCATATAAAGTGGATATTTATCCTTATTATAGTTCAGATGCGTCAGCAGCCTTAAAAGCTGGTGCTGATATTCGTCATGGTCTATTTGGTGCTGGTATCGAATCATCTCATGCACTAGAGAGAACGCATGTAGAATCTATTGAAGCAACGCAAAATCTTCTTTATGCATACTGTTTATCACCTATAAATTTATAATCGATTGTTGACAAACAAAATAGATTTTTGTATTATACTGAATTATAAGAAATATCACACAATTCTATGAATGAAGTAGATGATATGGTTTGTAGCAAATAGAAAGCCAATGGGTGATGCAAATTGGCACAACGTATTTATCGAATTGGGTCTGGAATTCTAAAGTTTAATAATTGATGAGTGAACAAATTATTGTTAATTAAGGTGGCACCACGGTAACGCGTCCTTATAAAGTAAGCGCGTATGCTGTGGTGTTTTTAATATTCAATTTAATAGCATAAATGAAGTAGTGGTAAGTATGGTAGTGACAGAAAGTTGATGGGTGATGTAAATCAACACCGCTTAATATGAAATTGGGTTTATGCTAGTAAAACAAATTAATATCAATGAGTGAATGTTCAATATTCCAAATAATCGGAATATTGCGTTAATTAAGGTGGTACCGCGCGTCAGCGTCCTTTAGATAAGGAGGCTGACTTTTTTAGTGAAAGGAATGAGAAAATGGATTTTTATTATGAAGTATTAAGAGCGCATATAACGCCCGAAGTTTTAGGGCAGTTAAACGAACGAAAAATTATACTAGAAAGTACGAGTCAACAACAATTGAAAGGTAGATACTCTATCGTAGCATTTGAGCCCTATGGCACTGTCAAATTAAATGATAATACATTGATGATTGATACTTTAAAAGGAACTCAAACAATAACTTCCGAGCCATACAATTATTTGAAATCATTCATCAATCAGTTTGATTGTGACATTGATGATGAAATATTAAAGCAATTGCCATTTATTTCAGGTTTTATCGGAACGTGTAGTTTTGATTTAGTGCGACATGAATTTCCAATTTTACAACGCATCGCTATTGAAAGTAAGAAAACAACACACGACGCAACGCTCTATATGATAGAAGATGTGTTTGTATTTGATCATTATAAAGATGAGTTATACGTCATTGCGTCAAATCAATTTTCAAAAGTAAGTAAAACTGAATTAAAAACTAGGGTAGCTCGAAACGTTCAGTCATTATCACACATTCAAGTTTATCAAGAAGATATTAAAAAACGACCTAAGCGATCAAACATAAAAGCAAATATTTCTGACAAACAATTCATTCATATCATCCAAGAAATGAAAAGACGGATTACTGAAGGAGATATGTTTCAAGTTGTACCTTCTAGAATATATAGTTATGAGCATCATTTCAAAGAAGATAAGAACCAATTAAGTTATCAGCTTTATCAAAACTTAAAACGGAAAAACCCTAGCCCATATATGTATTACATCAACATGGACCGAGAGATTATAGTTGGGAGTTCACCAGAAAGTTTTGTCGCAGTTCATAACGGTGAAGTGACAACGAATCCCATTGCTGGAACGATTCAACGTGGTACAACGCCAGAAAAGGATGAGCGTAATGCTAATCAATTAATCACAGATGAGAAAGAGCGAAGTGAACATAGTATGCTTGTAGATTTAGGTAGAAATGACATTCATAGAGTGAGTATCACCGGAACTTCTGAAATATCTAAACTTATGGTAATTGAAAAATATGAACATGTCATGCATATCGTCAGTGAAGTGAAAGGCAAAATTAAAAAGGAGTTATCTCCGATGACTATTATTGCAAGTCTTTTACCAACTGGAACCGTTTCTGGTGCGCCTAAACTAAGAGCGATTCAACGTATATATGAAGCATATCCATATAAGAGAGGCGTCTATAGTGGTGGCGTTGGTTATATCAACTGTAATCAAAATTTAGATTTTGCATTGGCAATACGGACCATGCTCATTGATGACAATACGGTTAATGTTGAGGCGGGCTGTGGGGTGGTATACGATTCTGTACCTGAAAAGGAGCTTGAAGAAACGCGACTTAAAGCCAAAAGTTTACTGGAGGTAACACCATGATACTAATTATAGATAATTATGATTCATTTACGTATAACTTAGTTGATATTGTTAGTCAAATTGATGATGTATGTATTAAATATCCAAATGATAAAGATGTATTGCATTATTTAGATCAAATTGATGGTGTGATTATTTCTCCAGGTCCTGGCCACCCATTAGATGGTGATGAATTGATGACAATTATTGATAACTATCATTCATTACCTATTCTAGGGGTATGTTTAGGCGCTCAAGCACTAACTTGCTATTACGGTGGCAAAGTTGTCCAAGGAGAAAAAGTGATGCACGGCAAAGTGGACACGCTTGAAATTCAAAATCAGTCGCCACTCTATTTGTCGATACCACATCAAATTAAAATTATGAGATATCACTCGCTTGTCAGTGACATAGCGTCTTTTCCAAAGAATTTAATCATTACTGGGCGGACGAAAGATGCAATACAATCCTTTGAAGATAAGGCGCATCTACATTTCGGAATTCAATATCATCCCGAATCATTCGCCACTGAGTTTGGCGCACAAATCATTAAGAATTTCATTCATATTGTAAAAGAAAGGGGGCATCTGAATGGCGCTAATAAAACATATAAATAAACATACTACTATAACCCAATCAGAGGCAACGCAATTGATAATGTATCTAACGGATCCGCAAGTTGATATTGAAGAAAAAGTCGATGTACTAACGCGTTTTACTAAAAAAGAAATTAAACAAGAAGAATTAACTTATATTGCCAATGGATTAATTCAAACTATGTATCCTAAACAACCCACATATGAAGGTAGTATTTGTGTGTGTGGAACAGGAGGGGATAAATCAAATAGTTTTAATATTTCAACGACGGTATCGTTTGTCGTCGCGAGCGCAGGTGTTCCGGTTATCAAACATGGAAATAGAAGCATCACATCGCATTCAGGAAGCACAGACTTATTAAAAGAATTAGACATAAGGACGACGAAAGTATTAGATGTACCATTACAAATCGAAAGGCAAGGATTGGCATTTATTAATGCGATGGAATCTTATCCCATTATGAAACATATTCAACCCGTTAGAAAAATGATTCCTATGCCGACTATTTTTAATATAATTGGGCCACTTATCAATCCATTTAAATTAACTTATCAAGTCATGGGCGTATACGACCCAAGTCGATTGCACATGATAACGCAAACGCTTAGAGATTTAGGGCGTCGAAGAGCAATCGTAATACATGGAGCCAACGGTATGGATGAAGCTACATTATCTGGAGACAATGAAATTTATGAGCTAAATGAAAAAGGTAATATAACGCATTACTATATTAACGCTAAAGATTATGGATTAAAGGCTGCTGATAACACAGCATTACAAGGTGGTAGTCCAATTGAAAACAAACAAATTACGTTGGACATTTTAAGTGGTCGTGACACATCTTGTAGAAGAGATGTTGTTGTACTGAATACAGCCCTTGCATTATATGTATCAGAAAAAGTAGCTACAATCGCTTCCGGAATAGATCTCGCACAACATTTAATTGATAGTGGTCGTGCGATGAAACAATTTTTACAAATTAGAGGTGATAGTTGTGACAATATTAAATGACATAGTGGCATATAAAAAGCGTTTATTAAACGATGGTTATTACCATCAGAAATTGCAAACATTAAAAGCGACAAAACATAGTCGTAAAGCACGTTTAACCGATGCATTAAGTAGAAACGAAAATTTAGTATTAATCGCAGAAATCAAATCGAAGAGTCCGTCCATTAAGGCATTTCAACAAAAAGATGTAGTTCAACAAATAAATGATTATGAAAGATATGGCGCAGATGCCATTTCTATCCTTACTGATGAACAATATTTTGGTGGTAGTTTTGAAAGATTACAAGCTTTATCGGCAAAGACGCAATTGCCGGTGTTGTGCAAAGATTTTATCATTGATCCGCTTCAAATTGATGTTGCTAAACAAGCGGGTGCATCAATTATTTTACTCATTGTGAATATTCTTACTGATGAAAAGTTAAAACAACTTTATCATTATGCGACGTCTAAGGGATTAGAAGTGTTGGTTGAAGTTCATGATGATAATGAGTTACAACGGGCATATGAGTTAGAACCGCAAATCATTGGTGTAAATAATCGAGATTTAAAATCCTTTAACACCGATGTTGAACATACGAATCATATACTTGAGTATAAAAAGGAAAACTATTTTTATATATCTGAAAGTGGTATTCATTCACAACAAGATGTCAAACAAATCATAAATAGTGGTATTGACGGCTTATTAGTGGGTGGTGCTTTAATGAATTGTAATCAGTTAGAACATTTTATACCATCACTTAAATTAAAAAAGGTGAAAGTATGATTTTAAAATTTTGTGGATTTAAAACAAAATCAGAAGTGTTAAAGTTGTCTACTCTGAATGTAAATATGGTGGGATTTGTACACTATCCCAAAAGCAAACGTCATTTAGAGATTGAACAAATTAATGCGTTAGCCCAGTTTGTCCCAGACGGTATAGATAAAGTAGTTGTAGTCGTTAATCCCACCTTCCAGCTTATAAAGCATATTTTAAAACAAACGCATATCAATGCGATTCAACTCCATGGGGAAGAAACGATAGCATTTATCAAGCGAATTAGGCTAAATTTTAAGAATATTAAGATAATTAAAGCGTTACCAGCCAGCCAGAATATCATAGATGAAATTGAACGATATCGTCCTTATGTAGACTTATTTATTATAGATACGCCATCTAAGCATTATGGTGGGACTGGTCATTCATTTGATTGGACGATTTTAAAACGCGTTAAGCAATCCGTTCCATTTTTAATCGCTGGAGGTATTAATGCTAACAAAATAAAACAAATTGAGACATTACAATTAAATCACTTAGGTTATGACATCTCAAGCGGAATCGAAACAAATGGCATGAAAGACAAAAATAAAATGTTAGCTGTAATACAGCAATTGAAGGGAGTACAAGAGAATGTTTAACATACAAACCGAAGCAGATGAACTCGGATTTTTCGGAGAATATGGTGGTCAATATGTTCCGGAAACACTAATGCCGGCAATTATTGAATTGAAACAAGCATATAAGAAAGCAAAGAATGATCGATCATTTCAAGATGAATTATCGTACTATTTAAAAGAATATGTAGGTAGAGAAACACCGTTAACGTATGCGAAATCTTACACCCAAGCACTGGGTGGCGCTCAAATATATTTAAAACGGGAAGATTTAAATCATACAGGTGCGCATAAAATAAATAATGCATTAGGTCAAGCATTATTGGCAAAGCGAATGGGCAAAAATAAATTGGTTGCCGAGACAGGAGCTGGTCAGCACGGAGTAGCAAGTGCCACAGTTGCTGCATTGTTTGATATGGAGTTAATCGTATTTATGGGTAGAGAAGATATTAAACGTCAACAGCTCAATGTATTTCGAATGGAATTATTAGGTGCCAAAGTTGAAGCCGTTGATGATGGTCAAGGAACGCTCTCGGATGCGGTTAATAAGGCGTTACAATATTGGGTGAGTCATGTTGAGGATACACACTATTTACTCGGTTCAGCATTAGGACCTGATCCGTTTCCCACAATGGTTAGAGATTTTCAAAGTGTAATTGGCCATGAAATAAAAGACCAAATACTTCAAAAAACAGGACGATTACCTGATGCTGTGGTGGCTTGTATAGGTGGCGGTTCTAATGCTATAGGCACGTTTTATCCATTTATTCAAGATAACGTTAAGTTGTATGGTGTCGAAGCTGCTGGACAAGGAGTTGATACAGATAAGCACGCGCTCGCAATTGGAAAAGGGCGACCTGGTGTACTTCATGGTTCAAAAATGTACTTAATTCAAGATGACCACGGACAAGTAGAATTAGCACACTCTATATCGGCTGGTTTAGATTATCCAGGTATTGGACCAGAACATTCATATTATCACGATATTGGACGCGTTAAATACGAACATGCTAGTGATACCGAAGCTATGGAGGCACTTATCCGCTTCAGTAAAATGGAAGGTATTATACCAGCCATTGAAAGTGCACATGCACTGAGTTATGTAGAAAAATTAGCACCAAAAATGAGTGGAGATGAGATTTTAGTAGTGACGATTTCAGGTCGCGGTGATAAAGACATGGAGACAATTCGACATTATATGAAGACAAGAGGTGACTCACATGACTAAGCTTTTTATTCCATACATTATGGGAAACAAATCATTTATTAAGAATGTAAAAATCTTAGATGAAAAGGGTGCTGATATCATTGAAATTGGTGTGCCGTTCTCAGATCCAGTTGCGGATGGCCCTATCATTATGGAAGCAGGTAACCAGGCGATCAAAGAAGGGGTAACAATAGATTATATTTTTAATGAACTATCTAATCATAAAGATGAAATCAATTGTAAATATGTACTAATGACGTATTACAACATTATTGTTTCTTATGGCGAAGAGGCTTTCTTTAAACAATGTGCAAATGTGGGTGTTTATGGTGTGATTATTCCTGATTTGCCATACGAATTAACTCAAAAATTGAAAGCTAAAATAGCTAAGGTGAATGTTAAGCTCATATCACTTGTAGCAATGACTGCAGATGATGAACGTATTAATAAAATTGTTAAACAGGCAGAAGGATTTATCTATACGGTAACAATGAATGCTACAACGGGTGAAAATGGAACATTTCATCCGCAATTAAAAGATAAATTAAAACTGCTTAAAACACATACAGATATACCAGTTGTTGCAGGGTTTGGAATCAGAACAATAGAACATGTCAAAGATATTGCTGGTGTAGCAGACGGTGTAGTTATTGGTAGTGAAATCGTTAAACGTTTGAGTCATGATGATAATGTAGATACGATTCACTTTTTGAAACAAGTGAGAGAGACGCTAGATATGCTTTAGATAAAAAGCGTCCCTTGGTGGTGATAATACAAATTTCAATCATTATTGTACAATAGCTACACCTAATTATTATGGCAAAACAAACTGGGAGCGGACGACGAATTTTAAAAGAATTCTGTTCCGCTTCCAGTTTTTATTTACTACTTTAATTAGATGACATCGTTTAGATAGGATCACAACATTTATTTTATAAAATATTTCATTCTCATAAATGGTTTGTATTTTAGTTTTGTTAATTTCTATTGTATACTTAATGAAACTGGATATATAAATTTTTGGTTGAAGATAAAGATATTATTCAAAATTATAATTTAAATTTTGAACTAAAAAAATAGATAAAGATTCTTTGAAGTAGGAGCAATAAATAATGAAGTTTACAAATTTAACAGCTGCAGAATTTGGCAATTATACGGATAAAATGCCATATAGTCATTTCACCCAAATGACTGAAAACTATGAGATGAAAGTTGCAAATAAAACAGAAACTCACTTAGTTGGTATCAAAAATAAAGATAATGAGGTCATTGCAGCTTGCATGTTAACAGCAGTACCAGTCATGAAATTTTTTAAGTACTTTTATAGTAACCGTGGACCAGTAATTGATTATGATAATAAAGAGCTTGTCCACTTTTTCTTTAATGAGTTAACAAAGTATTTAAAACAACATCATTGTCTCTTTGTTCGTGTTGATCCTTATTTACCATATCAATACTTAAATCATGACGGTGACATAACAGGTAATGCTGGCAATGATTGGTTCTTCGATAAGATGAAGCATCTAGGATTTGAACATGAAGGATTTACTAAAGGCTTTGACCCGATTAAACAAATTCGTTACCATTCTGTTCTAGATTTAAAAAACAAAACAGCTAAAGATGTATTAAACGGTATGGATAGTCTTCGTAAACGTAATACAAAAAAAGTTCAAAAAAATGGTGTGAAAGTTAAGTTCTTATCAGAAGAAGAACTTCCAATCTTCCGTTCATTTATGGAAGATACTACCGAAACAAAAGAGTTCCAAGATAGAGACGATAGTTTCTATTATAATCGATATAGACATTTCAAGGATCGCGTGCTCGTTCCATTAGCTTATATTAAATTTGATGAGTATTTAGAAGAACTTCAGAATGAACGTGAAACGTTAAATAAAGATGTAAATAAAGCGATTAAAGATATTGAAAAACGTCCAGATAATAAAAAGGCGCTAAATAAAAAGGAAAACCTCGAAAAACAACTTGATGCCAATCAACAAAAAATAGATGAGGCAAAAACATTACAAGCTGAACACGGTAATGAACTGCCAATATCTGCTGGTTTCTTCTTTATCAATCCATTTGAAGTTGTATATTATGCTGGAGGAACTTCTAATAAGTATAGACATTTTGCGGGAAGTTATGCTGTTCAATGGACAATGATTAATTATGCGATTGATCACGGCATTGATAGATACAATTTTTATGGCATCAGTGGTGACTTCAGTGAAGATGCTGAAGATGTTGGTGTTATTAAATTTAAAAAAGGCTTCAATGCAGATGTAATTGAGTATGTTGGGGACTTTATGAAACCGATTAACAAACCTATGTATTCAGTATATAAGACACTCAAAAAGATGAAAAATAGATTTAATTAAGAGGGGAATAGACGAATATGAAATTTACAGAGTTAACAGTTAAAGAATTCGAAAACTTTGTACAAAACCCATCATTAGAAAGCCATTACTTCCAAATGAAAGAAAATATTCAAACACGTGAAAATGATGGCTTTGAAGTAGTGTTACTTGGTGTTAAAGACGAAGGCAATAAAGTGCTTGCAGCTAGCCTTTTCTCAAAAATACCAACTATGGGAAGTTATGTATATTACTCAAATCGCGGTCCAGTTATGGATTACTCAGATCTAGGTTTAGTTGATTTCTATTTACGTGAATTAGAAAAATATCTACATCAACATCAATGCCTATACGTTAAAATTGATCCATATTGGATTTATCAAATTTATGATAAAGATATTAATCCACTTGAAGATAGAGAGAAAAATGATGCGGTAGTCAACTTATTTAAATCTCATGGTTATGAGCACCATGGATTTACTACTAAATATGACACATCGAGTCAAGCGCGTTGGATGGGGGTTAACTACCTAAAAGGAGAAACACCTGCATCATTGAGAAAGCAATTTGATAGCCAACGAAAAAGAAATATCAATAAAGCGATAAACTACGGGGTAAAAGTAAGATTTCTAAGTAGAGATGAATTTCATATATTCCTAGATTTATATCGTGAAACAGAAGCACGAACAGGTTTCGTATCTAAGACGGATGAATACTTCTATAACTTCTTTGATACTTATGGAGATAAAGTGCTTGTTCCACTTGCATACATTGATTTAGATGAATACATAAAATCATTGCAAGACGCATTAACTGACAAAGAGAGCCGTCGTGATCAAATGATGGCAAAAGAAAATAAAAATGATAAACAACTTAGAAAAATTGCTGAATTAGATAAGCAAATTGAACACGATAAAAAAGAACTCTTAAATGCAAGCGAATTACGTCAAACAGATGGCCAAATCTTGAATTTAGCATCAGGTATTTTCTTCGCAAATGCATATGAAGTGAATTACTTCTCTGGAGGCTCATCTGAAAAATATAATAATTATATGGGACCATATATGATGCATTGGCATATGATGAACTATTGTTTCGAACATGGTTATGATCGCTATAATTTCTACGGTTTATCAGGCGATTTCACAGAGAATAGTGAAGATTATGGTGTTTATCGCTTTAAACGAGGATTTAATGTATATATCGAAGAGTTAATTGGGGATTTCTATAAACCTATTAATAAGTTTAAATATTGGTTGTTTAACACACTTAATACAATTCGCAAGAAAATAAAAAAATAAATTAATGTTAATAAAGGCTGCGACATTCAACATGTCACAGCCTTTATTTATCGTAACGATTGATAGAGACAAGTTACAATACAGTGTAGGTAAATTCTAAGTTGATTTTCATGTTGCCCCTACAATTTAATATTACCACAGGTTTGGTTTTTAGCAACAATATTACAAAATAAATTTATTTTAGTAAATTTAAAATGCATGAAAAGTAATTCCTTATAGAAATTAATTTAGTTTATCTTTTATGGGTATGTTCATCGTTTACGATTTAATGCGAAACAATTACGATTTAATGCAAAATATTATAAATGAAGATATATGTATATCATTCTTGTAAGTGAGAAAGAAATATTTAGGCACCTTGGAAGCATTTTAAATATATCTATGTAAATACAGTAATTTAAGAAAAACCTAAATTATGTCGGCGAGTCTCTATCATCGATTAAAACGATATACGTTCACATTTAGTTGAATGTATTTACTTAGTCATTGGTATAGTAAAAATTTTTTACTTAATTATTTAACGTTTAGGTAGCTGCTAAATACTGCAAGTTCTTGATCAATGATACGTAGTGATAAAATAACACGTTCAGAAATCATCCTGACAGCGCACGAATAAGTGTTATAACTAAAGGTATATGTCGATGTCTGTATTTTAGTTTACATAATATATATTATAGGAAGTTATATGTGTTATCTTAGGGGACCTATTCTTCCATGGATTAATCCACTTCTGATTAAATAGCGTTTATGATTTTCTTTTTAGTTAATATATACTTACATTGATATCATTTAACCACAAATTGTTTTAAATGCTAAACTTTATACATACTTATATATTAAGGAGTTATATATGAATATCATATTAGATATTGACGGTACGATTTGTTTTGATGGACAACAAATTAATCAAGATATTGTCGATCGTTTACTTAGTTTACATAATATAGGACATAGAGTTATTTTTGCTTCGGCAAGACCTATACGTGATTTAATACCTGTTTTACCTAAGCAATTTCATTTATTTCCACTTATTGGCGGTAATGGTTCTATCGTTTCTATTAATGGTCATATACGCCCATTGGCAACCATTCAGCCTAAATCTTTTAAGGTAATCAAAGATGTTATTAACCACTATGATTTAGATTATATTGTAGATGATCAATGGGATTATGCTGCGCGTGTTGATGAGTCCCATAATATTTTTCGTCGTCTTGATCCACAACGATTAGCACACAAATTAACACTTGATGATATTAAGGCACCGATTAAGACGATTTTATTGAATATTGCTAACGAAGATTTTGATGAAATTGCTGCTTATATAGCAACAACTGCACCTCATTTATCTCTGATTAATCATTCGAATGAACATAATATTGATATTACCGCTAAATATATCAATAAATTTACGGCTATTGAATCTATCCTTGGTAGTCAGCCAACCTATATTGCATTTGGTAATGATCACAATGATATTGAGATGCTACAACACGCTAAGATTGGCTATTTTGTGAATAATAATCAAATAGATGTTACTCTTTTTAAAAACGAAAATAAAATTCAGTGTATTGATGCTAATACAGATGCCCTATGTCTTGTTTTAGATCAAGTACTGGAAGAATTAGTTTAAAAATAAGTGAGTATATGCATTGAATTATATTGAAAATGATTATCAATTTCGATTATAATTGTTTCATAGGAGGCTTAATTATGAAAAATTCATTTAAATATATTGCTATACTCTTTTCAATCATCATATTACTTGCTGCGTGTGGCAAGGATTCGAATTCAAAAACATCCTCTTCCAAGGATACGATTACCGTTGACAATACATATGAATTCAAGGATAAAAATAATACCCATACTAAAGGTGAAATGAAAACCGAGAAAGTTAAGATTCCAGTAAATCCAGACCGAGTTGCTGTGTTGGATTATGGTGCGCTAGATATTATGAAACAGATGGGATTAGAAGACAAAATTGTAGCTATTGCAAAAGGTAAAGGTGCAGCATTCTTGCCTACTTCCCTTTCTGAATTTAAAAATGACAAATATACTAACTTAGGTAATCCTGGACAACCTAATTATGATAATTTGGCAAAGGCTAAACCCGAAGTCATTTTCGCTTCATTTAGACAAGCTCATACTAAAACTTTAGATGAAATGAAAAAAGCTGCACCTAACGCTAAAATATTATTTGTGAGTCCTGACAACGATCATTATATTGAATCAATTAAAGATAACACAACGTTGTTTGGTAAAATTTTCAAAAAACAAGATGTAGCTAAAGATTTAAATGAAAAGCTTAGTAAGAAAGTAGCTGAGACGAAAAAAGTGATCAATAACGATACGGTACTATTTCTAAACGTAGATGATAAAGGTGTTAAAGCATTTGGTCCTACAGGACGTTTCGGTGGATTCCTAAATAAAGATTTAGGTATAATGCATGCTGACAAGTCAATGAAAGCAAACTCAGCTGGTAATACAGTTACTTATGAGTATTTAAATAAAGTAGATCCAGATAAATTGTTTGTAATAGATCGTACACAAAAAGGTAACGACAAAACCTTACCTTCTGCTTTAAATAATGATGTCATTAAAAATATGAAGGCAATCAAGCATAACCAAGTTTACCAATTTGAATCTAATGCGTGGTATTTTTCAGAAGGTGGTATTCAAACAACGATTGAACAATTAGATAAAATTGAAAAGGCATTTAAAAAATAATAGAGCACACCCCCTAAATATAATAAAAAAACGTTTGAAACTAAATGCATTAAGCATGATGTTTCAAACGTTTTTTTATTATCTATTGCGACGACGGAATGTTTCGTCATCATCTTCGTATTTACGTATTTCCTTTTCTAATTGTTTCTTTTTACGTTCACGACGCCAATTTCTAGTGAAATACCATAATAAAAAGCTAATAATTAAACTGATAATGGCTAAAAACGCAGCGTATCCAAGTAATGGTTGGAATGAAATGTCATAAAAATTAGGTATGAAAAATGCTAAAACAGCTAACGCGACAAATGTAATTACTGCGGATACAAACCATTTTTTTAGTACTAAAGCACTAAAGACAGTCAAAATAATCATTGCAACTATAGTAATCCATAAATAGTTTGGCATATCAAAAATAGTCATGTGTATCTCCTATCCTAAAAAAAGTTCTTTTAAATACTATACAATAATACGTAATTAAATCATACATCTTTGCTTACGAGTTTAACTCGGCCTTAAGGCTTAATAATGAGTTTGAAAATAATATTGTGTATAATAGTTGTGAAAAATAATTGAGGGAGTGAAATATATGACGTCAGGTTTACCATTTAGAAAAGATGTCTCAGAATCAGAAAAATGGAATTTAAATGATTTATTTGAAAGTGACGCACATTTTTATGAAACGTTAGATAATGTCCTTAACCAATCAAAATCATTTAACCAACAATACAAAGGTAAAATTACTGATGCTACAATGATTAGAAAAGTGTTGACTGAATTTGAAAATATCCTTATTCAGCTTGATCGTCTAGGCAATTATGCAGAATTACGACTAAGTGTCGATACAGCAAACACAGAGGCACAAACATTAAGTGCTAAATTATCAACAAATTATGGAAAAATTTCAAGTCAGTTATCCTTTGTAGAATCAGAAATAGTATTACTACCTGAGGATGTGATTAAACAAGCAATAGCTGAATCTGATGTGCCACACTACTTAGAAAAATTAATTGAAAGCAAACCATATCAATTATCTCCAGAAGTTGAGCAAGTATTGGCTAGCTTGTCACCTACTTTCCAAAGTGCCTATGAATTATATGGCACTACGAAAATGTTAGACATTGCCTTTGAATCATTTGAACATAATAATGTGACATACCCTATGGATTACGCTACATTTGAAAATGAATATGAAGATAATGCTGATCCTGAATTTAGACGTAAAAGTTTCAAAAGCTTTAGTAACGCATTAAAGAAATATCAACATACAACTGCTGCGACATATAACCAATATGTGCAACAAGAAAAAATAGAAGCAGATTTAAGAGGTTATGATTCTGTCATTGACTACTTATTACATGATCAAGAAGTTACACGAGAAATGTATGACAGACAGATTGACGTAATTATGAGTGATTTAGCGCCAGTAATGCAGAAATACGCTAAACTATTACAACGTATTCATAAGCTAGACAAAATGCGCTTCGAAGATTTAAAAGTATCTGTTGATCCAAGTTATGAGCCTGAAATATCAATAGAAGATTCTAAACAATATATTCATGGTGCACTAAAGGTACTTGGTGATGACTATATTCAAATGGTGGAACATGCTTATAATCAACGCTGGATTGATTTTGCACAGAATAAAGGGAAAGATACAGGTGCTTATTGTGCTAGTCCATATGCTACACATTCATATGTATTTATTTCTTGGACAGGTAAAATGACTGAAACATTTGTCTTAGCACACGAATTAGGTCATGCAGGACATTTCACTTTAGCACAGCAACATCAACACTTGTTAGATTCTGAAGCATCAATGTATTTCGTTGAAGCACCATCTACTATGAATGAAATGTTAATGGCTAATTATTTATTCAGTAATAGTGAAGACCCTAAATTTAAACGTTGGGTCATTGGTTCAATATTATCACGTACGTATTATCATAATATGGTTACTCACTTATTAGAAGCTGCATATCAACGTGAAGTATACCGCAAAGTGGATAATGGTGAATCACTAACAGCGCCAGTACTCAACCATATCATGCAAGATGTTTATGAACAATTCTTTGGTGACGCTGTTGAGTTAACAGATGGTTCGGAATTAACTTGGATGCGCCAACCCCACTACTATATGGGATTGTACTCATACACATACTCTGCAGGGTTAACCATTGGTACAGTTGTTTCGCAAAAAATTAAGCAAGAAGGTCAACCGGCAGTAGATGCATGGTTAAAAACATTACAAGCAGGTGGAAGCCAATCACCTATTGCTTTAGCAAAAATTGCAGGTGTTGATATTACAACAGATGCCCCACTTAAAGCAACAATCAAATACATTTCTGACTTAGTAAACGAAGCGGAACAATTAACAGATGAAATTGAACAACAAGGTTAAGTCATTACGTTTGTTGATTAATTTTAAAAACCCTGATAATAACTGATTCAACTAGTTATTATCAGGGTTTATTTACTTAATTTGGGTTATTTCATTTAGGAATAATTCTATGTTATTTATCGTAATGTTCACCAGTATAGAAATAATAAATACTTTCTGCTATATTTCTAACGTGGTCCCCGACTCTTTCAAGGTTTCGAGCTGCAAGGTGTGCTTGTCCGGCTACAAAAGGATCGTTATCGATTAGATAAGTCGTGTTAACAATATTGGCATAAAGATCATCAATGTCTTTATCACGTTCAATCACTTCTTTAATCAATGTGATATCTTCTTCCTTTGTTGCGGTGTTAAGGTCTTGCAACATTAGCATTGCCAATTTCCCCATCGTTTTTAAACGCGTTAACACATAATGATCCGTAATCTTTACTCGGAGTCTAATATGCGCGATATGTGCTGCATTATCACCCATTCGCTCAAAGTCTGTGGAAATTTTTAAAGCTGCCATCATCATTCTTAAATCAGTTGCAATAGGTTGTTGCTTAGTGATGAGCATAATCACTTTTTCATTAATTTCATAGTCTAAATGATTAATCGTTTTATCATTTTCAATTACTTTTCTTGCATAATTTTTATCTTCTTCACTTAACGACACTAAAGCATGTTCTAGATTAAAATAAACACGAAGACCAAGGTGACGAATATCTTTAATTAAGTCACCCAATTGACCTTCGTATTTCTGTCTAATAATGGTCATCATAGTCGAATATTAACCGAAACGTCCTGAGATGTAATCTTCTGTTTGTTTATCAGAAGGATTAGAGAAGATTTTATCAGTGTCGTCATATTCGTTAACGTACCCATTAAGGAAGAATGCAGTTTTATCTGATACACGTGCAGCTTGTTGCATGTTGTGTGTAACCATAATAATTGAATAATTTTCTTTTAATTCTTGAACCAATTCCTCAACTCTTAAAGTAGAAATTGGGTCAAGTGCAGATGTAGGTTCGTCCATTAAAATGACATCTGGTTCAATTGCTAAACATCTAGCGATACAAACACGTTGTTGTTGACCACCAGACAAACCATATGCATTTGTGTGTAATCTATCTTTTAATTCATCCCAAATTGCAGCGCCACGTAAAGATTTTTCTACGATTTCATCTAATAGTTTCTTATCTTTAATACCGTGTGTTTTAGGGCCATAAGTAATGTTATCATAAATTGATTTTGGGAATGGGTTTGGTTGTTGGAACACCATACCAACATTCGTTCTTAATTTTTCTTTAGAATAATTTTCGTCAAAGATATTTTGATCACGGTAAAGAATTTTACCAGCAGTTTTGACTGAAGGTACTAATTCTACCATACGATTTAATGTTTTGATGTATGTTGATTTACCACAACCAGATGGTCCAATAATTGCTGTTACATTGTTTTCTAAAATATCTAAATTGATATTTTGTAAAGCATGTGTATCGCCATACCATAAATCTAAGTTTTGTGTTGAATAAACTACTTTTTTATTCGTATCAGTTTCGTTATTATGTTTCACTTCATTTGATGAAACAACTGTTGAAATTGAGTCTTGAGATCGATTTGTATGTTGTGCTAATTCTTTCTCTTTAACATTTGTATTTGCCATAATTAAAAACTCCTTTATATCTGTAAGATTGAAACGATAATGATGCACGATTATAAACATGTCATTGTCGCTTCAATCTTCACTCCCTAATGAATGATGTATATGAATGGATTAATATTTTCTAGAGAACTTGTTACGTAAGAAAATGGCTACTGCGTTCATCAATAATAAGATGACTAGTAATACGATAATTGCTGCTGATGCAACATTTTGGAATTCAGCTTGAGGCATTTTAGCCCAAGTGTAAATTTGCGTTGGTAATGCTGTAAACATAGACATAATACTTGTTGGTGTTGCTAATAGAATCGTTGGTATACCAATTAAGATTAATGGTGCTGTTTCACCCAGTGCACGAGATAAAGATAGAATGAAACCAGTTAAGATACCAGGTAGTGCTGCAGGTAATACAACACGTCTAATGGTTTGCCATTTGTTTGCGCCTAAGCCGTATGAAGCTTCACGAACAGAGTTTGGAACAGCTCTGATTGCTTCCTGACTTGAAACGATAATAATAGGTAAAATAAGTAATGACATTGTTAAGGCTGCAGCGATAACACTATTACCTAAAGCAAGTGCTTGAATACCGCCACCACGAACGAACAATGTTAATCCTAGTAAACCAAATACGATTGAAGGTACACCGGCTAAGTTAGAAATGCTAATTTTAACGAAGCTCGTAAAGAAATTGTCTTTCGCATATTCTTCTAAATAAATTGCCGTACCAACACCTAAAATCATAGAGATTGGGATAATACTTACCATTAACCAAATTGTTCCTGCTAATGCACCTTTAATACCTGCTTGTGAAGGTGTAGAAGAAGAGAAACTTGTAAAGAAATCTGGTGTAAGATAACCAATACCTTTAACAAATGTTTGAATTAATAAAGCTGCAAGTACAATTAAAGCGATGACGATACATGAAAAGAATAACCATTTATTTAGCTTGTTCGTTTTGCCACGACTTGAAATATTTTTTTCTACTTTATTTTGGTCTATTAATGTTTTTGCTTTAGGATTTGTAGTAGCTGTCATATTAATACTCCTCTCTGAAGCGTTTCGAAATCCAATAAGAAATTAAGTTCATTATTAACGTGAAGATAAACAACGTGAAACCAACGGCATAAATACTGTAGTACATATCTGAACCGAATGTAGCATCACCAGTTGCAACTTCTACGATATAACCAGTCATTGTTTGAATTGAACTTGTTAAGTTTAGTGATGCTGTAGGTGAACTACCAGCGGCTAATGATACGATCATTGTTTCACCGATGGCTCTAGAGATACCTAGAACGATTGAAGCTACGACACCAGAGGCTGCAGCTGGTAATACTACTTTTGTAGCAACTTCGAATTTAGTTGATCCTAAACCGTAAGCACCCTCACGAATTTTATTAGGTACAGATGCCATAGCATCTTCACTCATACTTGTAATGACAGGAACAATCATAATACCTACTACAATTCCTGGGCTGACAGAGTTAAAACTATCAAGCGCTGGAATAAACGTTCTTAAAACAGGTGTTACAAACGTTAAAGCGAAGAAACCAAATACAATTGTTGGAATACCTGCCAAGATTTCAAGAATTGGTTTAATAATACGTCGTGCTTTGTCACTTGCATATTCACTTAAATAAATAGCTGCGCCTAATCCGATAGGTACTGCGACGATCGTTGCGATAACTGTAATTTTTAAAGTACCAATTACAAGTGCCCAGATACCATATTTAGGATCAGAACCTGTTGGGTTCCAGTCTTTAGTGAATAGGAATTCAACGATAGATACGCGTGTGAAGAATGTTATTGTTTCAGTTATCAAAGTGAATAGAATACCGATTGTAGTTAAAATTGAGATTGCAGCTATAATACCTAAAATAATGGGTACGATTTTATCACTAAAACCGCCCTTTTTAGCGTTATTTTTAGCTATCAAGTCTCTAACATTAGTTTCCGATGCCATATATAACCCTCTCTTTTTCTCCCAATAAATTTAAAAAAGCGCTAGAAATTATCAGGTAAACAATGAGTTCAAATTAACCTTAAAACATTTTAACAATCACCCATATATTCGAGAACAAGGTAGCAGAGTTGCTACCTTGTAATACCCCTTGAATAATTCCCAGCCCTTTGTTATTAATAATGATTATTATTTATCTGATTTTTTATCATATTTTTCTAAGCTTTTAAGTTCATCTTTGTAAACTTTTTCTGGTGAAGCTACATAACCAGCATCTTCAGCAGATTTACCTTTGTCTTCTAATGTGAATTTGATGAATTCTCTCATTACGTCATTATCTTTTAATGATTTTTCTTTAACATATAAGTATAATGGTCTACTTAAAGCATATGAACCGTCTTTGATTGTTTCTTTAGTTGGTTCAGTAGTTTTGCCTTCATCGTCTTTGATTTTAACTTCTTTTAATTTATCTTTGTTTTGTTCGTAGAAGTTATAACCGAAGTAACCGATACCCTCTTTGTTTTTCTCAACTGATTGAACAATTACGTTAGTATCTCCGTTTTTCTCAGCTTTGATATCTTCTTTGTTCATTACTTCCTCTTCGAAGAAGTCATAAGTACCATGACTTGAGTTTGGAGAGAATGCTTTGATTTCTTTATCAGGCCAGCTTGAATTTACATCTTTCCAAGTTTTAGCTTCGCCACTGTAGATTTTTTTCAATTGATCTTTAGATAATTCTTTAACGAAGTCGTTATCTTTGTTTACAGCAACTGTTACACCATCTTGTGCAATTTTGTATTCTTTATATTTAATATCTTTGTCTTCTAATTTTTGTTTTTCTTCATCTTTAATAGGTCTAGAAGCTTGTGAGAAATCAGTTTCGCCAGCGATGAATTTTTCAAAACCAGCACCAGTACCTGCTTGACCAGATGAAATAGTAGCGTTTGGATGATCTTTAGCCCATTTTTCGTTTAATTTTTCAACGATAGGAGCTACTGTTGATGAACCTTCACCTTTAGCTTCACCTTTAAGGTCTTTGCCATCTCCAGAACCACTTCCACTGCTATCTCCACCGCCACATGCGCCTAATAATACCGAAGCGCCTAAAACAGTTGTACCAACTAATTGCCATTTTTTCATTGAAATATCCTCCTAATAGATAACCCAAAATGTTATATGTATTTCTTACAGTCCTTATATTACATACCTTTTGTTAATACAAAATGGTTTAAATGTAAATTTTTTGTTAAGATTATAGAAAAATTATTACTAAGCATAAAGATTGTCTATGAAAATAAAAAAAGGGGCTGGAGAGAATTCTTATCGAATTCATCGTCCAGCCCCACAAGTATGACTAGCGGTCAGAAAAATTTCTTGAAATGACATAGCGTATTAAAAGCACTATTTAAATAGAAGGAAAATGTTTGAATCGAGATGATTAATCTTTTTCTACACGACTCCAACCTTTTTTAGTTAAAGAAATTTTACCTGTTTCAATATTGATAATTTTATGTTTGTATAAGTGACCAATGGCACGTTTGAATGAACCTTTACTCATGTTGAATACTTCTTTGATTGCTTCTGGGCTTGATTTATCCCAAAAAGGTAATTCACCTTCGTATTCGACTAATAAATTAAATATTACTTGACCATCATCATCAAGACGTTCATGAGCTAGAGGTAAAAATGAACCATTTAGTTCACCTTTATCGTTATGACCAATAATCCGTACTTCTACTTCTTCTCCTAAACGTGGCTCTTCTTTACGTTCTGATTCATGTACAAAGATTTTATAGCCATCATTTGATAGCAAGAAACTTCCTATTCTTAATAATCGATATGGTCTTGCTTTAATAAGTTCATTTTGTTTTTCGTCATCATAAACTGGCGTAAACATTTTTTCTACGATTGTTTCACTAGCCAGGCGCGCAAACATTTGATTTTCTCTATCGATACGTAATGTAACGAGTACATAATCTCCAGTTTGAGGCCATAATGATTTCACTTTCGGTAAATCTTCCCAAGGAATAAGTACTTCTCTTGGTAAACCAACATCTACACGTGCACCATCACGGTCTGTTTTTAACACTTTGGCAAAATCATATTTGTCTTTCGTAATGTCCGGCATATTTTGAGTTGCAAATAATTCTCCAGAACGGTTTGGATAGATGAAGAAACTGTATTCTTCACCTGTTTCTAATTCATCTTCATCATTGATTTCTGATTGATTTAATTTTACTTGTTCACCATTTGGACCTTTTAAAAGGTATGTAGAACCTTCTAAACCAATGACTTCTAAAAATTCAATTGAACCAACGATATCTTTATCTAATGCCATAATATTCTCCTTCAAGGGTTTGTATTCTACATCATTATAACATGCATAGTAAAAACAAGCATTCACACGTTTACATTTACATTAGGTCGAAACTCTATACAGAATATGATATAATTTTTGCGTTAGATAAACGATAAATAAAGGAGTAAATGCATGCTACAAGTAACTGATGTAAGTTTACGTTTCGGCGATCGTAAACTATTTGAAGATGTAAATATTAAATTTACTGAAGGTAATTGTTATGGACTTATTGGTGCCAATGGTGCTGGTAAATCAACGTTTTTAAAAATTTTATCAGGAGAAATTGATTCTCAAACAGGACACGTTTCAATGGGTAAAGATGAACGTTTGGCTGTTTTAAAACAAGATCACTTCGCTTATGAAGATGAACGTGTATTAGACGTCGTTATCAAAGGTCATGAACGTTTGTATGAAGTAATGAAAGAAAAAGATGCCATTTATATGAAACCGGATTTCAGCGATGAAGATGGTATCCGTGCTGCTGAACTTGAAGGTGAATTCGCTGAAATGAATGGTTGGAATGCAGAAGCGGATGCTGCTTCCCTACTTTCAGGTTTAGGTATCGCTACTGAATTACATGATAAACAAATGTCTGAATTAGAAAATAATCAAAAAGTGAAAGTTTTATTAGCTCAAAGTTTATTTGGTGAACCAGATGTACTTCTACTCGATGAGCCTACCAATGGTTTAGATATTCCTGCTATTAGTTGGTTAGAAGATTTCTTAATTAATTTCGATAATACAGTCATTGTTGTATCACATGACCGTCACTTTTTAAATAATGTGTGTACACATATTGCTGATTTAGATTTCGGTAAGATTAAATTATATGTAGGTAACTATGATTTCTGGTATCAATCAAGTCAATTAGCTCAAAAAATGGCTCAAGAGCAAAACAAGAAAAAAGAAGAAAAAATTAAAGAATTACAAGACTTTATTGCACGTTTCTCAGCAAATGCTTCTAAATCTAAACAAGCGACAAGTCGTAAAAAACAATTGGAGAAAATTGAATTAGATGATATTCAACCTTCTTCAAGACGTTATCCATATGTTAAGTTCACGCCAGAACGTGAAATTGGAAATGATTTATTAACCGTACAAGGCCTATCTAAAACGATTGATGGTGAAAAAGTACTTGATAATATCTCATTCACTATGAATCCAAATGATAAAGCAATATTAATTGGAGATAGTGAAATTGCTAAAACAACACTATTGAAAATTTTAGCTGGTGAAATGGAGCCAGATGAAGGTACATTTAAATGGGGTGTAACGACATCATTAAGTTACTTCCCTAAAGATAACTCAGAATTCTTTGAAGGTATAGACATGAATTTAGTAGATTGGTTACGTCAATATGCGCCTGAAGATGAACAAACTGAAACGTTCTTACGTGGATTCTTAGGACGTATGTTATTTAGTGGTGAGGAAGTTAAAAAGAAAGCGAGTGTACTTTCTGGTGGTGAAAAAGTTCGCTGTATGTTAAGTAAAATGATGCTTTCAAGTGCGAACGTTTTACTATTGGATGAACCTACGAACCATCTTGATTTAGAAAGTATTACAGCAGTAAATGATGGTCTTGCTTCATTTAAAGGTTCAATCATCTTTACGTCATATGACTTTGAATTCATCAATACGATTGCAAACCGTGTCATTGATCTAAATCAACCAGGCGGTTTATCTAAAGAAGTCCCTTATGAAGAATATTTACAAGAAATTGGTGTATTACAAAAATAAATTTATAATTTAAAATAAGGTTGAGATTAAAGTATATCATTTAGAACACGTCGATTAAGTTCTAGAAAAGGATGACTTTGTGTCTCAACCTTAATTTTTTATACTGAATAAAGGTCTCAACACCGAAATTTTTCACTTTTAATTCATATTTACCTTCATGATGAAAAATAGCCTTTAATTTTTCAGTCTATTTCAAAAAATCACAATTATCGGTTTACAGACACAATTGCCATATGTATAATATAAAACATAGCAATTGAATAAGAAATTGATGAGGCGCATCAATCATTAGTATATATTAGATACACTGTCTGCAACAGCTAATATAGAAAGGGTGCGATGCCGAAATGAATCATAATCGCAGGTATGATTTGTTGGACTTTGTGGTTAAGAGCTGAGAGTTTGTCATTATTTAAAAATAATGGAGTGCATCACTTGTATATAAATTATGAGCAAGTTCGAGCATTCCGAACTTGCTCTTTTTTTATAACGTGTGCCTCCCCTAATCTGTAGGAGGTATCGTATTGAAACGAAGTGTTTTGAAATTTGGCGGTTCATCCGTTGCTGATTTTACAAAAATAAAAAATATAGCTAAAATGCTGAAACGTCGAGTAGACGAAGGTGAACAATTAATTGTAGTAGTCAGTGCTATGGGGAAAACAACAGATCAACTAATTGATAATGTCTTCCATTTGACTGCGACACCTAAAGATGAAGAACTTGCACTGTTACTTACTACTGGTGAACAACAAACGGTATCCTATTTATCAATGGTGTTAAATGATATCGGCGTGACTGCTAGAGCCATGACTGGTTATCAAGCAGGTATTAAAACGGTTGGTCATCATTTGAAAAGCAGAATTGCAGAAATTGATTCAAAAACCTTTGATCAAGCTTTTCAAAATAACGACATTTTAGTCGTAGCAGGCTTTCAAGGTATCAATGATGAGTTAGAACTTACAACTTTAGGTCGCGGTGGTTCTGATACAACGGCAGTTGCCTTAGCAGCAAGTAATCAAATACCTTGTGAAATATATACAGATGTTGATGGTGTCTATGCAACCGATCCAAGAGTTCTTAGTAGAGCAAAGCGCTTAGATTATGTATCTTACGAAGAAATGATGGAAATGAGTGCACTTGGTGCAGGTGTACTTGAAACCCGTAGTGTTGAGCTTGCCAAGAATTACGATATACCATTGTATTTGGGAAGAACACTATCAAATGTGAAAGGAACGTGGATTATGCCAAGAACAGAAATTTTAGAAAAGAAAGCAGTCACGGGCGTCGCTTTAGATAAACATATGATGCATGTAACGATAAGCTACCCCCTACCTGACAATCGTTTGTTAACGCAATTGTTTACAGCGTTAGAAGATGGCTCAGTTAATGTAGATATGATATCGCAAATCGTTAACATCGAAGGGCTACAATTATCGTTTACGATTAAAGATAGTGATGTGCATCAAATTTCACATATTTTAAGTGGGCTTTCCGCTCAATTTGAAGCTTTAGATTATAAAATTAATGAAGCTTACGTCAAAATTTCATTAATTGGTTCAGGCATGAGAGATATGTCAGGCGTAGCATCCAGAGCGTTTATTACACTAATTAACGCCAACATCCCTTTTTATCAAACAACAACTTCAGAAATCAGTATTTCATATGTCATTGACGCTGAAAATGGCGAAAAAGCCGTAGAGCGATTATACGAGGCATTTGATATATAATTCATATAACATTTAAGTTAAATTTTAGGAAAATTCAAACAAATATTATTGGAGTGATAAATTATGACAAAATTAGCAGTGGTTGGAGCAACAGGATTAGTTGGAACAAAAATGTTAGAAACTATTGATCGTAAACACATTCAATTTGACGAATTGGTCTTATTCTCATCTGCAAGATCTGCGGGGAAAGAAGTTGAATTTCAAGGTCAAACATATGTTGTTCAAGAACTAACAGAAGATGCAGCTAGTGCCCACTTTGACTATGTTTTGATGAGTGCTGGTGGCGGTACAAGTGCACAATTCGCCCCTATTTTTGAAAAAGCTGGTGCAATCGTTATTGATAATTCAAGCCAATGGCGAATGACTGAGGATGTAGATTTAATTGTACCTGAAGTTAATCAACCAGAATTCAAACGTGGTATTATTGCCAATCCTAACTGTTCAACAATTCAATCGGTAGTGCCATTAAAAGTGTTACAAGATCAATTTGGTTTAAAACGTGTGGCATATACTACGTATCAAGCAGTTTCGGGCTCTGGTATTAAAGGTAAACGAGATTTAGCAGAAGGTGCAAATGGGAAAGAACCAGAAGCATATCCACACCCTATTTACAATAATGTGTTACCTCATATCGATGTGTTTTTAGAAAATGGATATACAAAAGAAGAACAAAAAATGATTGATGAAACACGCAAAATTTTACATGAACCAGTTTTAAAAGTCACAGCTACATGTGCCCGCGTTCCGGTACAAGATAGCCATAGTGTTGAGATTGACGTTACGCTTGATAAAGAAGCAACTGTACAAGACATTAAAGCGTTATTCGATAAAGATGATCGTGTTGTATTAGTTGATAATCCTGACAATAATGAGTATCCTCAGGCACTTACTTCTACTGGTAAAGATGACGTGTTTGTTGGTCGTATTCGTAGAGATGACTCATTGGATAATACGTTCCACGTATGGTGTACGTCAGACAATTTATTGAAAGGTGCAGCCTTGAATGCCGTGCAAGTATTAGAGCAAGTAATCAATTTAAAAGGAGCTAGATAATATGCCACATTTATTCGAAGGTGTAGGTGTAGCACTTGCTACCCCTTTCAAAAATAATGAAGTTGATTATAATGCATTAGAGAGACACGTAGACTTCCTTTTAGAAAATGGTGTAAAAGCCATTATTGTAAATGGAACTACAGCTGAAAGCCCTACTTTAACTGAAGAAGAGAAAGCGCATATTCTAGAATCAGTGATTCAACAAGTCAATCATCGTGTGACAATTATCGCAGGTACAGGTACTAATAATACTGCCAAATCTATTCAAGCATCACTACGCGCAAAAGCACTTGGTGCGGATGCAATTATGCTAATTACACCCTACTACAACAAAACGAATCAACGTGGTTTAATTAAACACTTTGAAACAATTGCAAATGAAGTTAAATTGCCTGTAGTACTTTATAATGTACCTTCTCGAACAAATATGACGATTGAACCAGAAACGGTTGAAACATTAAGCCATAATCAATACATTGTTGCAATTAAAGATGCTACAAATGATTTTGATTATTATGAAGATGTAAAACGTCGCATTGATCAAGAAACTTTTGCATTGTACAGCGGTAATGATGACAATGTTGTTGACTTTTATAATAGAGGTGGCAATGGTGTTATATCGGTTATTGGTAACGCTATTCCTAGAGAATTCCAAGCATTATACGATGCGAAACAACGTGGAGAAGATATTTCAAAAGATTTTGAACCGATTGGTAAATTATTGGGTGCATTATCTGTAGATGTTAACCCTATTCCGATTAAAGCGTTAACGAGTTATCTAGGATTCGGAGATTATGAATTACGTTTACCACTGATTCCTTTAGAAGTAGAAGATGCTAAAGTATTAATTGACGCATTTCAACAATTTAAAGCAGGTGAACTTTAATGAAAATATTACTTATCGGTTATGGTGCAATGAATCAGAGAGTGGCACGTTTGGCAGAAGACAAAGGTCATGAAATTATAGGTGTTATAGAGCCACAAAACAATGAAACAACGCCATATACGCATTACAGTCATATTGCTGATGCGCAAAATGAAGCGGATGTGGCCATAGACTTTTCAAATCCTAATCTATTATTACCTCTACTTGATGAGCCGTTTCAATTGACTTTAGTGGTAGCTACTACTGGTGAAAAGGAAAAAATAGTTGAAAAGTTAAATGAATTAGGTCAAAGCATGCCTGTCTTCTTTAGTGCAAATATGAGTTATGGTGTGCATGCATTAACTAAAATATTAGAAGCTGCAGTACCGCTTTTACAAGATTTTGATATTGAGTTGACTGAAGCACATCATAATAAAAAAGTAGATGCCCCTAGTGGCACATTAGTTAAATTATATGACGTCATCAAAGACTTACGTCAAAACAGTACACCTGTATATGATCGTCATGAGCGCACTGAACAACGCAGTAAAGATGAAATTGGTATTCACTCTATTCGAGGTGGCACAATAGTTGGTGAACATGACGTGTTATTTGCTGGAATAGACGAAACCATTACAATTTCGCATAAAGCACAGTCAAAGGATATCTTTGCTAACGGTGCCATTACTGCCGCAGAAAAATTAATAAATCAATCTAATGGTTATTACACGTTTGATAACTTATAAAATATAAAATTCTATCTATTATTAAGGAGAGTTCAATTATGGTACAACACTTATCAGCTGAAGAAATTATTCAATATATCAGTGATGCTAAAAAATCTACACCATTAAAAGTATATGCCAATGGACATTTTGATGGTGTTACCTTCCCAGAATCTTTTAAAGTATTTGGTTCTGACGATTCTAAAGTTATATTTTGTGAAGCAGATGATTGGAAGACATTCTATGAAACAAATCAATCTGTAATTACGGAGTTAGAAATTGAAATGGATCGACGAAATTCAGCTATTCCGCTTAAAGATTTAACGAATACGAATGCACGTATTGAGCCAGGTGCATTCATTCGAGAACAAGCAATTATCAAAGATGGCGCTGTTGTAATGATGGGTGCAACGATAAATATTGGTGCAGTTGTTGGCGAAGGCACTATGATTGATATGAATGCAACACTCGGTGGTCGTGCTACAACTGGTAAAAATGTACATGTAGGTGCTGGCGCTGTGTTAGCAGGTGTTATTGAACCCCCTAGCGCCTCTCCAGTAATCATTGATGATAATGTGTTAATCGGTGCGAATGCGGTTATCTTAGAAGGAGTTCATGTTGGTGAAGGTGCAATTGTTGCTGCTGGTGCTATTGTCACTCAAGACGTTCCAGCTGGTGCAGTTGTTGCTGGTACACCAGCCAAGGTCATTAAACAAACTTCTGAAGTTGAAGATTCTAAACGTGAAATCGTTTCAGCATTAAGAAAATTGAATGACTAATACGATATGTATTTGATAAGTGTCTGTGACACAATTTATTATTTTATGGCTATAATGCATGATTGTAATAGCTGACTGAACTGAGAAGGCGCTTAACATAAGCTCTTCTCAGTTTTAGTTATTCTCGAGAGTGATGACGCGCTAGTATGACGCGTTATTCTTTCTCTATTCTCACACTTTAATCATATTTTAAATTACAATCACACCATACATAAAAAGATGAAATAAGTTACAATAATGATAAGACGAATATAGTAAACAAAGGAATGATATGATGAGCGAATTAGAGTTTGTAACGAAACATAGAAGACATTTACATCAACATCCAGAATTAAGTCTACATGAGTTTGAGACAACAGAATACATTACACATTTTTTAGATGACTTAGGGGTTTCTTATGAGAGACCGCTTGAAACAGGTGCAATTGCTTATTTAAAAGGTAATAGTGATCATACCGTTGCATTTCGAGCAGATATTGATGCGTTACCTATTTTTGAAGAAAATGATGTTGACTATCGTAGTCAAACAGACAATGTGATGCATGCGTGCGGCCATGACGGTCATACAACGGCATTAATGTTATTTGTTAAACGTTGTAAAGAGATGTTTGATAATGGGACACTACCGCATAATGTTGTATTTATATTCCAACCTGCTGAAGAAACTGGTGGCGGTGCGAATCGCTTAATTAAAGCAGGCGCGTTTAATAATTATCCAATAGAAGCCGTTTTTGGCATTCATGTTAATCCATTTGCAGATGAAGGACAAGTTGTAATCCGCGATGAAGAAATTACAGCCAGTGCAACTGAGTATCGTTTCTTTTTAAAAGGGCTATCTAGTCATGTTGCGGATAAAGAACAAGGTCATTCTTGTGGCGAAGCGCTATTACATGTTCTAAATCAAGTTGGTCAGATACAGCAGTATCATCTTAACGGATTGAAACGAAACATTGTTCATATGGGACATTTTGAAGCTGGTGAGGCAATAAATACAGTAGCTAGCCACGGATATTTAGAAGGTACAATTAGAACGTATGACCCTAATGATTTGAATGTAGTTAAAACTCAAATGCATAAAATTGCTGAAAGTGTAAGTTTATTATTTAACGTAGAATGTGAAGTGAAATTTGAAGAAGGCTATCCTCCTACGATGAACAGTCCTAAACTACGTGCAAGTGTAGAACAAGCAATTAATGCTGCGAATCTAGAAGTAATAGATAAGCCCCTACCTTTCTTATTTGGTGAA
Source organism: Staphylococcus sp. GDY8P57P (assembly GCF_017892585.1). NCBI lineage: Bacteria > Bacillati > Bacillota > Bacilli > Caryophanales > Staphylococcaceae > Staphylococcus > Staphylococcus sp. GDY8P57P. The sequence continues at coordinate 34,202 of NZ_JAESLK010000052.1, forward strand.
GACTTTAGTTTCTATGGCCAACAACTTGCGCCTGCTTACTTTGCATTCGTAGGTACACGAAACGAAGACAAAGGTTTTGTAACTGGCCTTCATACCTCTCATTTAAATTTTGATGAAAAAGTATTAATTGATGTGGCAAATTATTATGAACAATTGTTAATGCATTATGGAGAGGAGTAATTCACATTGACAGCAATATGGTCCGTCGATAAAGAAGCGTTTTTACAAAATGCTATTCAAGTTAAAAATGATAATTCAATAATGGCTGTAGTGAAGAACAACGCTTATCATTATGGTTTGGCGTTTGCTGTTACCTCTTTTTTAAAAGCAGGAATCCATACATTTAGCACTACTTCTTTGAAAGAAGCCATTAAAGTACGCGAATTAGCACCTGATGCCACGATATTCTTGATGAACGCAGTTTATGATTTTGAAAAAGTAAGAAAATATCAAATTCAAATGACCTTACCGTCATTAGCGTACTATTATAAATATAAGAATGATTTTAGTGGTATCAAAGTGCATCTCGAATATGAGAATTTACTTCACCGTTCTGGATTCAAAACATTAGAAGAAATTAAAGAAGTTATTGAAGACCATCTAGCGAATACAAATGAAGATAAAATGATTATTAGTGGCGTATGGACCCACTTTGGTTATGCGGATGAATTTGATGTTCCAGAGTATGGTGTAGAACGAGAGGCTTGGATAAATGTGGTGAATGCATTGTTAAAAGAGGGTTATCAATTTGATTTCATTCATGCGCAAAATAGTGCAAGCTATTATCGTGAAGGTCAAATACTATTACCGCAACATACCCATGCACGTGTAGGCATCGCGTTATATGGTTCTCGTCCTTATAGCCGATTAGACACACAGATTATTAAGCAATCACTGACTGTTAAAGGTAATGTGATTCAAGTGCGTGAAGTCAATGCTGGAGATTATTGTGGGTATAGTTTCGCATTCGAAGCGTCTCGTGATCACACACGATTAGCAGTTGTAGACATCGGTTATGGTGATGGTATCCTTAAATCGAGAGCTAAACATGACGCATTAATTAATGGTAAGCGTTACCCTATTCGTGCATTAATGATGAGTCATATGTTTGTGGAAGTCGATGATGAAGTCGATGCACAAGATGAAGTGATATTATATAATGACGATATACGCATTGATGAATATACATTCAAAGGTGTAGGCGCTAACTCAGAACAACTTAGTGCGATGAATCATGATTCTCTCATAAAGGAGTATAGATAAAATGGCAGTAAAATATAATGATTATGGTGAATTAACAATGGCAGGTACAAGTTTAAAGACGCTTGCTCAAAGCTTTGGTACCCCTACTATTGTTTATGATGAAGATGAAATCCGCAATCAAATGCGTAGATACCATAAAGCTTTTCAAGAAAGCGGTTTGAAATATAATATTTCTTATGCATCTAAAGCTTTCACTTGTATACAAATGGTTAAATTAGTACAAGAAGAGGATTTACAATTAGATGTAGTATCTGAGGGTGAATTATATACTGCATTAGAGGCGAAATTTGATCCTAGTAAAATTCACTTCCATGGTAACAATAAAACAAAACATGAGATTCAATATGCTCTAGAAAATGGCGTTGGTTACTTCGTCATCGATTCACTTGAAGAAATTGAATTAATCGATAAATACGCAAGTGATTCGGTGAATGTAGTTATACGTGTTAATCCAGGTGTTGAAGCGCATACACATGAGTTTATTCAAACTGGACAAGAAGATAGTAAATTTGGTTTATCTATTCGACATGGTTTGGCTATCGAAGCGGTTAATAAAGTGCGTGATTCAAAACGTCTACATTTAAAAGGCGTTCACTTCCATATCGGTTCTCAAATCGAGGGTACTGAAGCAATGATTGAAACTGCTAAAATAGTACTAAATTGGTTATCTGACAATGATATTAAAATTGAACTGCTTAATATCGGTGGAGGTTTTGGTATTAAATATATTGAAGGTGATGTTAGCTTCCCTATTGAGGAAGGCATCGCAGAAATAACTAACGCAATTAAAGCGGAAACTGAACGTTTAAATTATGAAGTGCCAGAAATAGGTATTGAACCTGGTCGTTCAATCGTTGGTGAAGCTGGTATAACATTATATGAAGTTGGCACAATTAAAGAAATTCCTAATGTGAATAAATATGTATCGATTGATGGCGGTATGAGTGATCATATTAGAACAGCTTTATACGATGCGAAATATCAAGCGTTATTAGTGAATCGTCATGAAGAAGCTGATGATACGGTAACGATTGCTGGTAAATTATGTGAATCAGGCGATATTATTATTCGCAATGCGAAACTCCCTTCTTCTGTTCAACGTGGTGATTACCTAGCGATTCTTTCTACAGGAGCATATCATTACTCAATGGCTTCTAATTACAATCAAATGCAGAAACCACCAGTGTTTTTCTTAAAAGATGGTAAAGCACGTGAAGTTATTAAACGCCAATCATTACGTCAATTGATTATTAACGATACTAAATAACAATTACCAATTTAAAAAAATAATTCTAAAGAATGTTAAAAGAAAAATTTAAACTTAAAACCTACGTAGCAAAACTTATAAAGTCTACGTAGGTTTTAGTCAAGTCCAGACTCCTG
>NZ_JAESLK010000053.1:0-2912 GCF_017892585.1 Staphylococcus sp. GDY8P57P
CAGGAGTCTGGACTTGACTCATTTTTAGAATACCATAAACATCTTCAAGTATATATTTCATTAACTTACATTTGTATTTAGGGAGAATAAAAAATCCTCCCAATTATTATTGGAAGGATTATCTATTCATTTATACTAAATAAGAGTTTTTTGTCATTCGACAAACAAAACATCTAGTTAAACTGATTTAAAAAAAATGGATGACTAATCCTATATCTTAGTACTTTGAAACTTATTCATTTCAAATTAGAAGAATACAGATTAGTTAATTATCTTTCACCCAGTAGTCCATTCATATTTGAAGAAAATACTAGCATAATTGAGTTATCAAAATAATATTAATTGCATTAATATTATTTAAAAATTCACCTTATTATATCAGCTATATACCTTGTTCAATACTATTGGCTATTTTGATAATTACCATATAATTGACCACAAGCAGCGTCAATATCAATCCCAAATTGACTTCTAATTGTGACATGGATACCAGCAGACTTCAAAACTTTGTAAAAGGCTTCTACCTGCCCTTCGTTTGCTTCTCCATACATCTCAGGTGCACTTATTGTAGGATTGTATCGTATCAAATTTACATGATATAACTTCCCTGATTTATAGCGACTTTTAAGAAGGCTAACAACTTCGTTTGCATGCTCAAGAGAATCATTTACACCAGGCAACATGATATAAGCTATATATACTTTCCTTGAAGTTAATCTTATATGTTCATCGAGTATATTCATTACCTCATCTATTGGGTATCTATCATTTATTGGCATCAATTTGCTGCGTTCCTCACTATAAGGTGAGTGTAATGAAAATGTAAGATTTACTTGAGGATATTCCTGGGTTATTTTTTTGATACTAGGTATAATACCAATCGTTGATATAGAAAGTCTACGAGGACTTAATGCAAATAAATTAGGATCCGTAAACGAATCAAGAGCATCAAATACTTGACGGTTGGCTAGAGCTTCACCCATTCCCATAAAAGAAATGCTATCAATTTGATGACCTAATAAATGGAAGTATAAAACTTGATCTGTTATCTCATCTACAGTTAGGTTTTTTTTCAATCCAATGTCGCCTGTAGCACAAAATTTACACCCAAAATTACATCCGCATTGTGATGATATACAAAATGACTCCCAACCTGCTTTATACTTCATGTTTACCGTTTCTACTCTCTCATTCTTTGATACTTCAAAAAGCACTTTCGTAACTTGCTCTGAATTTTGCTCTGCTAAGAGCTTGATATTCAAAACTGTTTCTCCAAAATTATTTATTAAATCCTCCCTAAGTAATTTTGGAAGAACCTTCATATCCTCAAATCGACTAATTCTTTGTTTAAAAATCGCATTGGTTATTTGTTTTATTCTATAATCAGGCTCATTATTACTTCTTAAAAATTCCTGTATTTTACCATACTTTGTTTTATTATTAAAATTCATTTCTTTCATCCTTTCACAATTTGCTCTAGTGGTAATTAGAATAATTGGAAAGGAGTAGCAGTCCCTAAGAATCAATTTCTTTTTGCACACGTTGAGTTGTCAATTTAAGTGCAACAACTCAGAATTTAAAATTTCATAAGATGTTTTCCAATTAAGACACTTTCTAGGACGATGGTTTATAGACTTTAAAGCATAATCCAACTCTTCTTGTGTTACCTTTGCAAAGTCTGTTTTCTTAGGGAAAAATTCTCTAAGTAATCCATTAGAATTTTCATTAGTTCCACGCTGCCAAGCAGAATATGGATCAGCAAAATAGATATCGACCTCAAATTGAGATTCAATATTTTTGTAACATGAAAACTCTTTACCACGATCTACAGTAATCGTTTTTACAGCATTGTTAGGCAAAGATGAAATAAGTTGTTTTATAGCTACTTCCATTGATTTAGAAGAACGATCAGGCATTAGAAAACAAATATAATAGCGAGATTTTCTTTCTGCGAAAGTAGCCAAACAGCCTTTACTTTTCTCTCTGCTTGAAACAACTGTATCTGCCTCCCAGTGGCCAAAAGAATTACGTTTTTTGATATTCTTAGGACGTTGGGATATCGGTTTGCCAACATTGAAACGTCCTCGGGTTTCTGTAGGTCGTTGTCTTTTGCCTTTTTGTCTTAAATAAGGAAACAAATCTAAACCAAATGAATTAGCATTAATCCATCGGTAAATTGTTTTAAAGCATATGTTGTTTTGAAGTAATCTGCCAACTATTTGTTCAGGTGACCAACGTAATTTTAGATGATGGATAATTGTGTTGATCAGTTCATTTGTTAATTTGGAAGGACGACCACAATTCTTTTTTCGAGTTTCATAATTAGTTTGAGCTGTTTCAGCAACATAATTATGATTGAATTTATTTCTTTTAATTTCGCGAGAAATGGTAGAAACCGAACGGTTTAATCGTTTGGCAATAGCTCTTAAAGAATAATTTTCTTTCCTAAGAATCTCTATACTTGCACGCTCAGTTATTGTAAGATGAATGTAGCTCATATTGGCACCCCTTGTATGTGTTTTTGTGGTTATTAACATCTTACAATAAAGTGCCAATCATGGGCCTTTTTTTTGAAATTTTATTAGTGTTGCACTTAATATTACAATTCGTCACACAAAAAAAACACAGATAAAAATTACCGGTGCCGAAAGTCAAAACATACAAATATGCATATTTCACTACATAAAACAAGTATGTTGATGATCTTGTTTTAAACTTATCCATAGTAGAGGCAAAGCTCCGGCAACTGTTTTTATATCATTGTTTAGTTTAAAAAAGGACAGACTACTCCCTTTAATAGCTAAAATAGCTATTACCTCCTTTCACTAATTAATATACTTAGCCTGTACTGTAACATTTTAATATTCAAATGTAAATATTAAAGTTAGCAACGATAAAGTCCGTATAATTGT
>NZ_JAESLK010000054.1:0-1035 GCF_017892585.1 Staphylococcus sp. GDY8P57P
AGTGTGAGCGATTCAACAAGCACAAGTACATCAGATAGTGCATCAACATCAACAAGCGTGAGCGATTCAACAAGTGCAAGCACATCATTAAGTGAGTCAACATCAACAAGTGTGAGTGACTCAACAAGTGCAAGTACATCGTTAAGTGAGTCAACATCAACAAGTGTGAGCGACTCAACAAGCACAAGCACATCAGATAGCACTTCAGAATCAACAAGCGTGAGTGACTCAACAAGCGAAAGCACATCATTGAGTGCGTCAACATCAACGAGTGTGAGCGATTCAACAAGCACAAGTACATCAGATAGTGCATCAACATCAACAAGCGTGAGTGACTCAACAAGTGCAAGCACATCAGATAGTGCATCAACATCAACGAGTGTGAGTGACTCAACAAGTGCAAGCACATCATTAAGTGCGTCAACATCAACAAGCGTGAGCGATTCAACAAGCACAAGTACATCAGATAGTGCATCAACATCAACAAGCGTGAGTGACTCAACAAGTGAGAGCACGTCATTAAGTGGATCAGAAAGTGCGAGTCTTTCAGACTCATTAAGTGAAAGCACATCAGATAGTGCATCAACATCAACAAGTATGAGCGATTCAACAAGCGCAAGCACATCAGATAGTGAATCAACATCAACAAGTATGAGCGATTCAACAAGCGCAAGAACATCAGATAGTGCATCAACATCAACAAGCGTGAGCGCGTCAACAAGTACAAGTACATCATTAAGTGCATCAATATCAACAAGTGTGAGTGATTCAACAAGCGCAAGTAATTCAGATAATTCAAGCACATCGGTATCATTTAGTATGGGTAAACCTGAAAGCCATTCATTGCCAGAATTTGATTTGCCATCATACATTGCTTCTGAATCAACAAGCACATCATTAAGTATTTCGACAAGTATGAGCGCATCAACAAGTACAAGTGCGTCAGCAAGTGCCTCAACATCAGCAAGTACGAGCACATCGATAAGTCCAAGTACGTCATCAAGTGGCTCAACATCAGCAAGCACGAGCACATCG
>NZ_JAESLK010000054.1:1072-23740 GCF_017892585.1 Staphylococcus sp. GDY8P57P
AAGTACGTCATCAAGTGGCTCAACATCAGGAAGTTCAAGCACGAGCACATCGATAAGTCCAAGTACATCAGCAAGTGATTCAACATCAGGAAGTTCAAGCACATCAACAAGTACAAGTGCATCAACTAGTGGAACAACATCAGAAAGTACGAGCACATCAACAAATCCAAGTACATCACTAAGTCATTCAACATCAACATCAGAAAGTGAAACAAGCCGTACGTCGATGAGCACTTCGGAATCACAAAGTAACAATGACTCACAAATGCATAGCAACGCACAGCAACATGATGCTAAAGACGACTTGCCAGAAACAGGTGGTAAAGAATCTAATTCGACTGGATTATTATCATCAGTTGCAGCAATGTTAGCGGGGTTAGGATTAGTTAGAAATTCTCGTAAAAATAAGAAAGATAAAAAGAATAAAGGATCAGAACAATAAACTATTTCATTAGGGAGATAGATTTATAAAATAATCACTTGTCAATAAGGTGATTGTCTATCCTTAAAAAAAGAGGCTAAAGTATAATTATTGGTTGGAATAATGTATGTATAAACCAAACTAATTAATATCTTTAGCCTCTTTGATATAATGTAAAAAACTTTATTTTTAAAATTTTAGGTGGAATTATGATAAAAAATCGTGAATATAAGGTTTTATATAAGAGGATTGTATTTACCTGTTTTATATTGGTTGTCTACATTTTCGGGAGTCATATTTCAATCGTAGGTTCAAACGATGTATATGATAATAAAGACACATTTTTTAAATTAGCGGTTTCGAATGTGGGTGGAGATCTTCATACGTTAAATGTGTTCTCATTAGGTCTTGGTCCTTGGTTAACGTCGCTAGTTATCATTATGCTATTGAATTATCGAAATTTGGATCAAGCTACGAAACAAACACGTTCTGAAAAGCATTACAAGGAAAGAATTATAACGATAGTGTTTGCGATATTTCAAAGTTATTTTGTAATCAATACGTATATTCATAATAACTTTATTAAAGATTCAAATGTCATGTTACTTATGCTAGTTCTTGTTACAGGGACAATGTTATTAGTTTGGTTAGCTGATCAAAACATCACATATGGTATCTGTGGACCTATGCCTATTGTATTAACGAGTTTGATTAAGTCTTTATTTAATAATCAACATTTTTTTAAACTTAACGTAAGTGTCGTATTACTCATATTAGTCATTGTGACATTACTCGTCGCATTACTCGTTTTATTATTTATTGAGTTATCGGAATATCGACTTCCTTATAAAGACTTGATGAATAACACGACGCAGAAGACACCAACATATTTATCATGGAAATTGAATCCGGCTGGGAGTATTTCAATTATGATCAGTTTATCAGTTTATGTATTGCTTAATAACTTGATTCATTTAATAGCATCATTATTTGGTACTAATGCAAGTTTAGAATTTTTAAGTTTTGCTAGTCCAATAGGCATTACATTTTATATTGTGTTACAAATCGTACTAAGTTACTCGCTGTCACGTTTCTTAATTAATACTAAGAAAAAAGCGAATGAATTTCTAAAGAATGGAAATTATTTTGATGCTATACGTCCGGGTCGTGAGACAGAACAATATTTAAATAGTAAAGCAAGAAAGGTATGTTGGACTGGCGCCATATTAGTTGCTCTGATTTTAGCAGTGCCATTATATTCAACATTGTTAGTGCCTAATCTATCCACAGAAATTTACTTTTCAATGCAATTAATTATTTTAGTTTATATCAGTATTAATATTGGTGAGACGATTCGCACCTATTTATACTTTGATCGATACAAGCAAATCTTGAATAAATATTGGTAGGAGATAATTATGAAACAGTTTATACCTGCATGGTATGATTCGAACAATTGGTGGGATAGCGCTGTTGCGCCTTTTTTCATAAAAAGAAAAACGACAGAATTTGATGACATGGTAAGTTTAATGTCAATGCACCATAAAAATGATGAATCATTTAATACAATCATCTTAAATTATATTCCTATGTTGCGTCTGTTTTTACATCGTCATGAACTTTATGAAATAAATTACTGGTCTCTGTTTGATGACATACAAGGGGCGACGTCTCTCACACCTATAGCGATTGATTTTAGAACGTTATCTTGGCCTGAGGATACGGAATTTATCTATACACCTTATCAAGTGATAGCTATTACGGGTGATAATCAATTTTCCAAAATTATTTTTAGTCAAGAAGGCTATTTACTCTATATCGAAGCATATGAACAGAATAGGCTTAGTCGTAAATTTATATTTGATGACAGAGGGTTTGTGTCAGCTATTGAGACATACAATGAGGCGCAAGCACCTGTGAATAGATATTATTTAAATGTAGACGGTCAATGTATGATGGTTCAAAATTTTACGACGCAGAGGATAGAGATTCAATCAGAATTTGATGATCATTTTCAAAAGAAAGCGTATAAAAATATGGATGAACTTATCCATGAAAAATTACAGCAATATCATATGTCGACGTTAGCAGATGACGATAAAATAATTATTGCTGCAGATGAACGACATAATCATTTAATGATAGATACATTTAAACCAGAGAATATGTGTTTCTCGATATTTAAGCAGAGAAATAAAACGATCAATGTTGCATTATTAGAGACGATTGGTAAAGCGAATCACTGTATCGTGGATACGCAAGAGAATACGATATTGTTAGACCAATTTATAGCTCAAAATCCTAACTATTTACCTTTTGAAACAATGCGTGTGACACCCTTTGATGCACAAATATTACCTAATATGAGTAGCCAATTATATGAAACAAATATTGGTGTTTGGTTAGGTGAACTTAAGGATAACGACTTACGCTCAGTTATGGATCAACTGAGTCAATATATTAATCAACATGAGCAAACAATGCTACATGTATTAACGCGTTCAGTTGAAAGTGATATACCACAATGGTTCAAAGATGAGATTCACCAATTAAATAAAGTATTAAATACAGAGGCTGAGTCATTCTCGCCAGAGGTTCAAGATATATTACAAACGGAGTTAGTTGAAGACGAAGTGGAGAAGGTTAAGTTGATTTATGTGCCTTTCGAAGAAGATTTAATCAAAGAAATGTCGCGATTGAGAGTGATTGTAGATTTAAATCGAGAACCGGATTTATATTTACAAATTTCAAGTATTAGTGCGGGTGTACCTCAAATAAATATGCGAGAAACGGATTATGTTGATCATAAGTTAAATGGTTTAGTCATTGAAGAGATTCAACAATTGAGTACAGCTTTAGATTATTTCTTAGTCAATTTAAAGAATTGGAACTATTCATTTGCGCATTCTATAAAGCTGAGTAATGAATTTAGTTCAGAAAAGATTATTCAACGATTACATCGTTTGATTGAAGGTGAAATGCATGGCACGTAAATTTAGAATTTTACAAGTGGGTGGGCAAGATTTAGAACCATTATTTGATAATAAAAAAGGTGTTGAATGGGATTATCTAGATGATGCATTATTCACATTCGATAGTGGTTATATTGAGGCTGTGAAAAGTATCATAGAAACGTTTGGTAACTTTGATTTAGTATTTGTGCAAAGTGCATACTCATCCGAATTACTGGCATTATTGCAAATCGTCACAACACCTCATAATACGGTCATTGATGCACAAATGTGGTCTCCAAAATATGATGATGAGCCATTGATCCAACACAAATTTGTAAAGAAACTTAATTATCAAACTGAGGAAGAGCTACATCATAAATTGTTAGCTGTGACATTTCCTGGGCAATATGGTGATAGGATATCACCAATTAAAACGATGGTTAATCCAAATTTTCAAGGAACGTATGAATATGAAGGAAATAAATATCTCGTTCTAGAAGGAGACTTTGGTGACGCTTTTAAACCTTTAGTTACGTGGACGCAAAATTTAGTTAATGATAAGAACATCGTTAATGAAATTTGGCCGGAGTATGTGATTGAAGGGGACGTCGAAATTGAATATACCTTTAGACTAACGCCAATATGGTCCGCAAACTTTCCAGATGTGACCTTGCGTTATCTACAGCACGATTTAACGCAACCTATTCAAATGCCAATGTGGTCAGAACAAGCCAATATAAGTGTATCGCTTAAAGCGAAAGGTAAGGGTAAGTTACGTATTGGTGCGATTCATAAACGTTGGTCACGATTAGAAATGGGACAATTTATTATGGGTGGACAGCGTTTTGCTGATGAGAAGCGAGATGAGTTTATTCATTATTTCAATCCAGGTGATATGAAACCACCGCTCAATGTGTATTTTAGTGGTTATCGACCTGCTGAAGGATTTGAAGGTTATTTTATGATGAATAAGATGGATGCGCCATTTATTTTAATTGGAGATCCTCGACTTGAAGGTGGTTCATTTTACCTTGGATCCGAAACATTTGAACAAGGGATCATCGACGTAATACGCCATGCTTTAGACTTTCTAGGCTTTAAACATGATGAGCTCATACTATCAGGATTATCGATGGGCTCATTTGGTGCGCTGTACTATGCAGCTCAATTAGAACCAGCTGCAGTTGTAGTAGGGAAACCATTATTAAATATTGGAACGATAGCAGATAATATGAAATTGTTACGGCCTAATGAATTTGGAACAGCGAATGATGTTTTACTAGCGAATGAAAGAGATAACGCAATGCCAAACATTCAACGCTTGGATACACGATTTTGGGAAAAATTAAAAGCGAGTCATTTATCGCATACAATCTTTGCTATTGCATACATGCACAATGATGATTACGATGCCAAAGCCTTCCAAAATGTATCACAAGTATTGGAGAAACAAGGTGCACATATGATGAGCCGTGGTGTACCAGGACGACATAATGATGATTCACCTACCATTACTAGCTGGTTTGTCAATTTTTATAACATTATTCTAAAAGATCAATTCGGGAGAGATAGCAATGTCAGTATTAAATAGTTACACATTATTGTGGCGTCATATTAATACGGGAACGTTTATGTATGGTACGAAACTGCGCTTTCAAGATGAGGGGACGGATTTTAATAATCCATTAATGCCGTCAGGAACTGTGATACATGATTGGCGTATGTTAACCACATTTAGTGAACATAAGACTGTGCCCTCACTTCCTATTTTGAAAAAGGGATATCACTATAATGTATTGTTGAACTTTGATGCGCAGCCTCAAGGAAGTGCCTATATTAAGATGACATTTTATCGTAAAAATGATACTGAACATTCGTACTTAATTATTAAACATAGCGATACTACATTTCAATTTCCTGATGAAGCTTATGCTTATAAAATTGAATTAATTAATGCTGGTTTGTCGCATCTCTTTTTCAAAAATATTAAAATTCAAGAAATAGGTAAGGCGGATACTGTAGCGCATGAGAATGTAGATAGTGAAGTGAATTTAGACGTATTAAATCGGGTCATATTTGGCGTAAGAAGCGATATGAGAGGTGGTCAAAATGGCTAGTCGTGTAAGTAACGTGATTAATTCAATGCGTTTGCAACGGTTACAGAAGCAATTGACAGCAGTCAATCGATTAAGTGAACAAATGCGTCAATCTTCAGATGAAGCATTACAAGCTAAGACGGCTGAGTTTAAACAACGTTTGGCTAATAATGAAACGACTTTAAATAAATTGTTACCTGAAGCGTACGCAACGATTCGTGAAGCATCAAAACGTGTATTAGGCATGTATCCGAAAGATGTTCAAGTGATGGGTGCGATTGTTATGCATCAAGGCAACATTGCAGAAATGCAAACTGGAGAAGGTAAGACGTTAACAGCAACTATGCCACTCTATTTAAACGCGCTCACTGGTAAAAGTGCGTTTCTAATTACCACAAATGATTATTTAGCTAATCGTGACTTTCAAGAAATGAGACCGTTGTATGAATGGTTAGGTTTAACAGCGTCGCTTGGATTTGTTGATAGTCCCGACTATGACTATGCCGATAATGAAAAGCAAGCATTATATCATCATGACATTATTTATACTACGAATGGCCGTTTAGGATTTGATTATTTATTTGATAATCTAGCAGATCATATTAACGCTAAATATTTACCTGAATTAAACTTTGCGATTATTGATGAAGTAGATTCTATTATATTGGATGCTGCACAAACACCGCTAGTCATTTCTGGTGCGCCACGTGTCCAATCAAATTTATTTCACATTGTAAAAATGTTTGTAGAAACGTTAGTCGAGGATAAGCACTTCAAAGTAAAATTAAACAAAAAAGAAGTATGGCTTACAGATGAAGGTATTGATGTAGCGAATCATTATTTTAAAGTGAATAATATCTATCTACCACAACATTTTGATTTAGTACGTATCATCAATTTATCATTACGTGCAAAATATCTATTTAAAGATAATTTGGATTACTTTATATACAATGGTGAAGTTGTACTGATTGACCGTATTACAGGACGAATGTTGCCAGGTACGAAACTACAATCTGGTCTACATCAAGCTATTGAAGCGAAAGAATCTGTAGATTTATCACAAGATTTAAGTGTCATGGCGACAATTACGTTCCAAAATTTGTTTAAGTTATTTCATCAATTTTCAGGAATGACGGGAACGGGCAAGTTAGGTGAAAAGGAATTCTTCGATTTGTATTCTAAATTAGTGGTAGAAATTCCAACTAACAATCCGATTATACGTAATGATAAAGAAGATCGTGTTTATGCGAAATCCGAAGATAAGAATAAGGCAATACTTGAAAATGTAGTCAATATTCATGCTACTAAACAGCCGGTACTCTTAATTACAAGAACTGCAGAAGCGGCTGAATATTTCTCAGCACAATTGTTTAAACAAAATATTCCTAATAATCTATTGATTGCACAAAATGTTGCCAAAGAGGCACAAATGATTGCTGAGGCAGGACAACTTGGTGCTGTTACAGTATCAACGAGTATGGCAGGACGAGGTACAGATATTAAACTTGGTGACGGCGTACATGAACTCGGCGGTTTAGCTGTGATTATCAATGAACATATGGAGAATAGTAGAGTTGATAGACAATTACGTGGACGCTCAGGTCGCCAAGGTGATCCAGGCGTTTCACAGATATATGTGTCATTAGATGACTATATTGTTAAACGATGGAGTAAGTCGAAGTTAGCTGAAAATGAGAAACTAAGAAATATTGATTCAGTGAAATTACAAAATAGTCCCTTTTTCAGAAATAAAGTGAGGGGCATTGTTTCGAAAGCACAGCGTGTATCTGAAGAAACTGCAATGATGGCACGTGAGATGGCGAATGAATTTGAAAAAAGTATTGGTATTCAACGTGATCGTGTGTATGAAGAACGCAATCGTATCCTTGAAACATCTGACTTTAGTGCATTTGACTATGATACATTAGCGCGTGATGTCTTTGACTATGATTTGAGAACAAGGGGAATCTATACAGAAGATGACATTGTGCGTTATATATATGAGCAATTGAGTTTTAGTTTCCATGACACATCAATTAGCCAACATATACAAACCCGTGACCAAACCATCGATTATTTAATACAACAATTCAACAAGCAACTAAAATATAATATGGAAATTGCAGATAATGATTATTTTAAATTACGTTTTCAACAAAAAGCGATATTAAAAGCAATCGATGCTGAATGGATCAGTCAAGTTGATCAATTGCAACAACTTAAAGCGAGTGTCAATAACCGACAAAATGGTCAACGTAATACGATTTTCGAGTATCATAAAGTAGCGCTAGAAACCTATGACATGATGCTGATTAATATTAAACGAGGAATCATTCGTAATTTATGCTTAAGTATTTTAACGTTTGATAAAGCGCAAGATTTAGTAGTACATTTCCCTTAAAATGAGGTGTTCATAAGTGACAATATATAATATCAATTTTGGCATTGGATGGGCGAGCAGTGGTGTAGAATATGCCCAAGCTTATCGTGCTAAATTATTAAGAGCGGTCAATCAACCAGCTAAATTTATTTTTCTGGACTTTATTTCCGCAGAAAATATTCAAACGTTAACAGCCAATATCGGGTTTAAAGATGATGAAGTGATATGGTTGTATCAATATTTTAGTGATATTCCCATTGCACCAACAACGTATACTATTGATGATTTGATTAACGATTTAGGTAATCCTGTCACTGCCCAAACCATCACGGGTAAAACGATTCGTTTATACATTGGAAATGATAATTCATATGTGAGTTGTTATTTAAAAAATGAAAATGACACAATTGTCGATCGTGCAGAATTTGTCATTAACGGTATGTTAGTGCGAAAGGATTACTATAGCTATGTACGTACATTCTCAGAGTATTATGCACCATATGAAAATCGTGCCAAGTTATATAAGAGACAGTTTTATAATGAAGATGGTTCTATTGCTTATAAGGAACATATTGACGGAGAATCCAGTGTGTATGTATTTGATGATGCACGTTTATACAGTAAACAAGCGTTTGTAGCTTATTTCATGGAGAAATTAAACTTAAACGCGAATGATGTTGTCATTATCGATCGTTCAACTGAAGTGGGGCAAGCGATTTTGGAACATAAAGGACAAAGTAAAGTCGGCATCGTTGTGCATGCAGAACATTATAGTGACAATGCTACAGATGACCGTTATATTTTGTGGAATAATTATTATGAATATGTCTTTACGCAAGCACCTTATATTGATTTTTACATTACAGCAACAGACCTACAAAACCGGATTCTAACAGAACAATTCGAAACCTATACCGCACATCAACCTCGTGTTCGTACCATACCTGTTGGTAGCTTACATCAATTGAGTTATCCAAAGACGGAGAGAAAGCCATATTCAATGCTTACAGCTTCAAGATTAGCGAGTGAAAAGCATGTAGATTGGATAGCGCTAGCGGTCATTAAAGCTAAAAAAGAGGTACCACAGTTAACATTTGATATATATGGTCATGGGAACGAAAGAACGAAGATTGAAGACATTATTACGGAACATCAAGCGCAAGATTATATTCAGTTAAAAGGGCATGTGAAATTAGATGATATCTATGCCAACTATGATTTGTTTATGTCGGCATCAACAAGTGAAGGCTTTGGCTTAACGCTAATGGAAGCGGTAGGTTCAGGACTTGGAATGATAGGTTTTGATGTGAATTATGGCAATCCAACCTTTATTAAGCATGGTGAAAATGGCTACCTCATTCCTATCGATAGGGATAACCAAGATATCGAGGTTATTACTGATCATATGGCTGAGAAAATCGTGCAGTATTTTAATGATGGACCTAAGCAACCACATGACACGTCATATACAATAGCAGAATCATTTAAAACCGAGTATATTACGCAAAAATGGCAAAATCTAATCGATGAGGTGCTATATGATTAATTTATTTGAAAAATATGATGAAGCATCACAAAAACTTCAACAATCACTTCAACTAGCAGGCTTTCAGCATCAAACTATTGTGATGGACGATGATGGTTTTTTACCTGATGGCTTTATATCACCTTATCAATTTTTTGCAAATTACGAACATAAGAATAGTGATAAAGCAGCCTTTTTCAATGAAGTTCAAGTACCACCATTATGGGAAATTAAAGGTAATCATGATCAAGCTGAAATTATAGATAACGGTCATGTTCGAGGTCGTATCTTTTATCGTGAACACTTTAAAAATAGAATCGTAAACTTTGTAGAATGGTTTGATACAAATGGTCAACTGCGGTCGGTTGATTTTTACAATAAAGATGGCTTTAAATATGCGGAAACGATATATGATTTAAATAAAACGGCAATCTTGAAAACGTATGTGGATCGACAAGGCAATGAGGTATTATACGAGAACTTTGTCACTAATGATATCGTCTTAGATTGGCAAGGTCAGTCGCATTTCTTTGCGACGAAGCAGGACTTTATCAGCTTCTTCTTAGAACAATTAGATGTTGATACATCAGACGTCTTTATTAATTCATTAGCGACACCTTTCTTTGTATTATACCAATCGAATCATATTGCAAATGCAGTGTTATTTTGGCAAGAACAGAGTTATGGAGATGTCCCGGGAAATATGAACTTATTGCTAGATAATGGGCGCTTTCATGCAAGTGTAATTATCCCAGATCGTGTAGAGTTTGAAAATATTACATCCAATATTGCATCACATTATCGTCCATTGATTTGTCAAGCGGGTTATGTGTATGATTATCAGAAATCCAATCAATATACGAAACAAATACTCAATTTAACAAATTCTGATGATATTCCAAATTTGGAAAAGATCATACAGCAATGTAAAGATTATCAATTTCATATAGGTGCGATTACTGAAATGTCCGCTAAGTTAATGGACTTAGGCAAATATGATAACGTTAAACTCTATCCAACCATTACTCAAGAAAAGATTCATCACTTATTCGCAACTTGCGATGTTTATTTAGATATCAATAAGGGTGGCGAAATTGTAAATGCCATTGAGCGTGCAATGCTTAATAATCAATTGATTATAGCTTATGATGAAACCGCACATCGCCGTGCATTTATTTCAGAAAAGAATATCACTCAGCAAAGTGAGCCACAACAGTTAATTGAAATATTGAACGAAGTCGCACAAGATAAAAAACAATTCAAACAACGTATTGTTGCGCAACAAGAGAAGAACAATAGCATTGATCAACGTGCATTTAAAACGATAGTTAATGATGCGATACAATAATTTTAAGAGAGAACTTTAAAGTTTCATACTTGTTGAAAAGCAAGCGGGGAGTGGGACAACGAATTCAAAAGAATTCTGTCCCACTCCCTTCCTATTTCTCTAGTAATCATATCCAGACACTTAATTTTAGGAATTGAGGAGGGAGTTTAACGAATCATTTCATATAAACCACCTTTATGTTTAATTGATTAATATAAATGTTGGGATATAGAATACCACGTATAATAAAAAGAATAATATAGGTAATTTAAAACTAGGAGAATAATCTTTGTCTCTTAACCATGAAAGTATTTGATAAATTCCTGTAAGAAATGCTACTGCTAAACTCCCCATTGAAATGAGTAATAATATTGAAGCTATGATATTAGTCATTTGTCTGCACTCCTTTATCCAATTTGTAATATCAGTCTAAAAAGTAATTCTGAAAAAGTTATGAATAAACATCTATTTTGGTTTGCAAAATTTTGTAACGCACTAATCGACTAAATTAATTAAATTAAATATAAAAAATATATTGCTTTTTAAGTTTTAAAATATAAAATAATATATGTAAATAGTATTCTTTTAATTTACAAAAAAGATGAGGAGGCTAATATGAAAAGATTATTTTTTATAAGTATTATATTTTTAATTTTTTTAGGAGGATGTTCTTTCAGCGACAACAAGGATGAGGCTGAGGGTGAAGAATCAAATAGCAAGGCAAAAGCTACGGACAAAATGAAGAAATTTAAAATAGGACAAGTTGTGGATGCTGATGGTGTAGATATCAAAGTTGTTAAAGCGGAATTTATTGATCATTACACTGACTACAATGCGCCTGAAAATGGCAAAGCCTTGAGAGTATACATAAAATTTAGAAATAATAATGATGATCAAGTTTTAATGGATAATACAGATTTTAGTATGAAAGTGAATAATGAGAATTATGAAGAATGGTATGGAAGCGAAGACATGCATGAAGGGTTCAGCCATCAATTGAATCATAATAACACGGCTTCAGGCTACATTACCTATGATGTACCCGATAGTGATCAATACACGTTAGAGTTAGATACAGTACCTAACTTCAATAAAATAAGAGGCCAATGGATTATCAATAAATCAGAAATTAAAAATTCAAATGGCAGCAAAGATACTTCGGCTGACTCAACTACTGATGTTGAAGATGAGTCAGACTCAACCACTAATAATAAAACTAAAGATACAGATCAAGCTGATGTTGGTGTGACGTATCCAGCATATATGTATAATGCCTTAGTAGATGAATATAATTCACTTACTGACGGGGAAAAGATGAACCATGTCTCTAAAGATGTATTAGAAATTGAATATGATCAATTAGAGGCACGTGTAGAAGCATTATATGAAAAAGAAAATGCAAAAGCACAAAAGGAATATGAAAAAGCAATGCAAGCATATGAAGATCAATTGGCACAAGAAGAATATGAACAGCAACAAGCTGAAGAAGCTGCCAATGAAGCATCAGAGTCTGATGACAATTCAAGTGGACCTGGTTCTGATGAGCCACCAGTAGACAGTCATTCAGAAGATGCAACTTCTGAAGATGATGCAGCATAAAGAAGGAGACAACAATGGCGTATATAGACATGAATAAACCTAAACCAACGAATCGAACTGCTGAAAAAACATTAGGTATTTTAGGTAGTGCACTTGGTATTATCGGTGGTCTAACTGGAATGGTAATCGTAACTATAGGTTGGATACTAGGAACTCAAAATTCATTTAAAATGACTGTAATAGCACTTAGCGCGTTATTATTATGTATCTTTACTTTAATATTAAGCTGTCTAATTGAACGAGATAGAATAGCTATAGGAATTATTTTAATCGTTGGTGGCTTACTAGACATATTTTTAATGGAATTTATGGGTTATTTATCAGGCATTTTAATTATTGTTGCAGGAATCATTGCGTTAGTTAGAAAATAATTTGATGGAATAGAAGGAAACGATAACAAAGTGCCTTCTATTTTTTTATAATTAAGATTAGAAATGAGGTGCTAGAGATGGAAACAATTTATATTGCAGGTGGATGTTTGTGGGGTGTCCAAGCATTTATTAAAACATTGCCGGGTGTCTTAACGACCGAAGCGGGACGTGCAAATGGGACCTCCTCGCAACGGAGTGATACATATGACGGTTATGCAGAATGTGTTAAAACGACGTTTGACCCTATGGTATTAACAATTACTGATTTAATGAATTACCTTTTCGAAATTATAGATCCGTATAGTATTAATAAACAAGGTGTAGATGAAGGGCCAAAATATCGTACAGGGATATATAGTGAGAAGGCGGAACATCTTGAAGAAGCACGAAGCTTCATTTCTAGTCGACCCGATAAGGCGCGTATTGCTGTAGAGGTATTACCCTTAAATAACTATGTTCCAAGTGCGGATGAACATCAGGACCGACTCGATAAACATCCAGAGGATATCTCATATTGTCATATTAGTCGTGAGATGTTGCAAAAATATCTTTAACTACGATCAAGTTTGCTCAAAATATTAAATTCTATAACGTCCTTCAATATTTTTTCAGAAAAGATTATGCATAACAAAGCTTATTTAGGCAATATCATAACTATAGGAAGTATAATAAAATAAGAATTATTTAAATATAAAGAGAAAGAAGCGATAAATATGACTATTTTACTCACTGGGGCAACAGGCCATCTTGGTTCACATATAACGGAACATGCTATTAAAGAACAGTTATCTGATTTCAATATTGGTATACGAAATCCAGATAAAATGCCAGCGCATTGGAAAGATAAAGTTAATGTTCGAGAGTTAGATTATTTTAATAAAGAAAGTATGGTTGAGGCATTTAAAGGTATTGATACAGTTGTATTTATTCCAAGTATCATTCATCCATCATTTAAACGACTTCCAGAAGTCGAGAATTTAGTTAGTGCAGCTCAAGAAGCCAACGTTTCACACATCATGTTTATTGGTTATTATGCAGATCAACATAATAATCCATTTCATATGAGCCCATACTTTGGCTATGCGGAACGTTTGCTAGCCTCAAGTGGCTTAAATTATACGTATGTCAGAATGGCGATGTATATGGATCCGTTGAAACCTTATTTGCCAGAACTTGCAAAAATGCATAAATTAATTTATCCAGTAGGAGAAGGGCGTATTAATTATATTTCAAGAGACGATATTGCCAGAGGAATTGTCGCGTTATTACAACAACCGGATAAGTTTGGACAGAGATATTTACTATCAGGTTATAGCTATTCTATGACAGAGTTAGCAGCAATACTTTCTGAAGCATCAGGTACTAAGATTGAGTACGATCCTGTTTCTTTTGACACTTTTGCAGAAATGTACGATGAACCGAAAGGATTTGGCGCATTGCTAGCGTCAATGTACGATGCGGGTGCAAGAGGTTTACTCGACCAACATTCAGATGACTTTGAACAACTTGTTCATGATAAACCACAAACTTTCCCAGAATTTTTGAAAAGTGATCAATAAAGAAAGTAGGACGTGTGATAGCATTAATCACACGTCCTACTTTCATATTATAGTTAAATTGTATTATTTGTTATCGCAATCGAAAGTATCAGCGAAACTTAAAGCAGCTAAGCCTAATAAGTCTAAAGCGTGTTGAGCGCCTTCTTTACCATGGCCAGCTTCAAAGTGTTTGTAAGCAGCAACGCCTAATACACCGAAAGTAGCGATTGAACCTAAACGTGATAAGTTTTTGTTT
Organism: Staphylococcus sp. GDY8P57P; assembly: GCF_017892585.1. Classification (NCBI taxonomy): domain Bacteria; kingdom Bacillati; phylum Bacillota; class Bacilli; order Caryophanales; family Staphylococcaceae; genus Staphylococcus; species Staphylococcus sp. GDY8P57P. Next base: position 15,543 of record NZ_JAESLK010000054.1, read on the forward strand.
AAGAAACTTGCAGCATAAAAAGCAGCAGCAGCAGCTTCTACAGTACCAGCTAATTTAACTGAACTTTCTGGTAAACCAAATACATTTTGGAATGTGTCTTTCATTTCTTGGTCACCTTTTAATTTAGGTTTTGAAGCAGTGTATAATTCTTTAGCAAGTTTTAAGTTTGCAGCATAACGTAAAATCATAATTTAAAATCTCCTTTTTATTTGTTTTCAAAGTATTTATCAACAATAGGTTTAACGCGTTCGCCAAATAGACGGATTGATTTCATTACATTCGCATGAGGCATTGAGCCTACAGGTGTATGAATCATGAAACGGTTAAGACCTAAGGTTTCCACAGTATCAATAATCTTTTGGGCAACTGTTTCAGGACTACCCAGGTAGATTGCGCCGTGACTTCCAATTTCTCGTTCTAACATATTCTCATCAAAGCTAGGCCAACCACGTTCGCGACCTAAAATGTCATGATGTGCTTTCAAAGAAGGGAAGAATTCTTTCTTAGCTTCTTCATCAGTTTCAGCGATGTAGCCCCATGAGTGCACCGATACAGATAATTCATCTGGATTATGACCGTATGATTCTGCAACGGATTTATAAATCTCAATATTACGTGTAAATCGTCTAGGATTACCACCAATAATCGCATACGTAATCGGCAATCCAAAGGCACCTGCTCTTAATGAGGATTCAGGTGTGCCACCAGTTGCAATGGAAATAGGTAATTTACCATGCTCGACACGAGGATATATACCTGTTGGGTCGAAACTTGGACGTAACTTACCTTCCCAACTTACGACTTCATGTTCGTTAATCTGTAATAACAGTTGCAATTTCTCATTAAATAAATCTTCGTAGTCATTTAAATTATAACCGAATAATGGAAAAGATTCGATGAATGACCCTCGACCAATCATAATTTCAGCACGCCCATTAGATACAGCATCTAATGTCGCATAGCGTTGATACACACGTACTGGGTCATCTGATGATAACACAGTTACTGCTGAAGATAATTTAATATGCTTCGTACGCGATGCTGCAGCAGCAAGCACAGTGACTGGATCTGATACAGCATAATCAGGACGATGATGTTCGCCTAATCCATATATATCTAAACCTAATTGATCTGCTAATTCAATTTCTTCTACAATATCGCGAATTCTTTGCGCATTTGACACGGCGGGTTGTGTACCATCAGGCATCACCATATCACCATTGTCTGCAAATGAAGTCAAACCTAATTCTATTTTCAACACGTCACCTCCATTGGTATAAAATTTATACTAGAATTGTAGCCCTTATTTTAGGAATAGTCAATAGAAATGTTTCGAATTAGAGATTTTTTTGAAAAGGGTGATGTATAAATTTATTAAATGCATGAACTTTAAAAGTATTTCGTCAATTTTAAGTGGTCTTTTGAAAAGTAGTCGAAAGTGTCATAATAGAAATGTTGTAGAAAACATTGAAGAAGGGAGAAGCAAAATGTCTATCCAAAAACCAATGAATTATAACAAAATAACAACCATATTTTTTATTGCTGGAATTATCGTTATGAGTAGTTTATATACTGCTATCCCATTAACAGCAGAATTTGCGAAAGACTTTAAAATTCCACAATCCATTGCAACGTTAAACGGTGTTGCATTTTCCATTACATATTCAGTGAGTTGTTTGTTTTATGGTACTATTTCAGAAAAATATGGACGTATTCGTACTATATTATTTGGTATTAGTGGGTTAGTGCTTATTTGCTTAGTTATAGGATTTGTACATTCTTTCACGATACTTGTTATTTTAAGAGCCATACAAGGCATATTTGCCGCTACCTTTTCACCCATATCTATCACATATGTCACAGAAACCTACGCGCCGGTTAAACGTATGACTGCGATCAGCTTTATTAGTACAAGTTTTATGCTATCCGGGATTATTGGTCAAAACTTAAGTGAAATTATCGTTGGCTTTTCAAATTGGCACATGGTTTATTTCACATTAACGGTGCTTTATATTATCCTAGCTTTCGTTATTCTTAAACAAATTCCTGAAAGCCCAGTGAAAAATCCAAACATTCAGTTACTTAAATTCTTTAATAATTTTAGTGATTTTAAGACAAATAAAGCAGTGCTACTATGTTATGGTGTGTCACTAACACTATTAACGATGTTTATTAGTATGTATACAGTGTTTAATAATTACGTCACGTCCGATACGATTGGTGGAAATGAAACGACTGCGATTAACGCTAAATTGTTCGGTATTATAGGTATGCTACTGTCACTTGTAGCGGGGCGTATTAGCGACCGTATTGGCGTTAAAAATCTCATCTTAGGTGCACTGATTGTGAGCACAGGTTCGCTTATCTTGATGTCTATGACAACGAATATCGTATTACTCATATTTTGGAGTGTGCTATTTGTAAGTGGCATTGCCTTCGCAATCCCATCAACGATTTCTAAAGTAGGGTTAACCGTGAATGGTAACCAAGGCTTCTTTTTATCAGTTAATACATTTATTTTATTTTTAGGTACAGCGATTGCACCAGTATTAAGTATTGTGTTAAATGCGATTTCAAGCTTTACAATCCAGTTTAATATCATTGCCGTCATTGGCATTATAGCTATCATAATTGCTTTATGCCTGCCACGTAGGAAGAATGAAGTAAGATAACACTGAGTAACCTCTCACTTCATTTCAATTTCAAACGAAATAAGTTCGATGTTGTTTATTCGTCTTATCGGCACAGCATAATTAGTAGGTAATCAATTTGTGAAAAAACAAAACTTTCAATCGTAGACGTAAAATTGTAATTAAATTGAGTGGAACAGGGGATAACGTAATAAGAGGTGATTTTAGTGGATAGATTAATGTTGATTTCAAATGCACTAAATCTTGTTTTGATGATAATACTTATTGTATTCAATATGGTTAATATAGGTGTTTGGCCAATGGTCATACTAGCACTATTAATCATTGCTAATAGTATCTTCATGGTTTATAAAACAACAGGAGATAGAAAACGGAAGTAATCAATTAAAAAGCAATCTCACGCCTGGTTTGTGTGAGATTGCTTTTATTTGTTATGGCTATTTAGAGATGTTTCAAGCACGTTGTTTAATGTTTCAAACACTTCTTCAACATTGTAATTGTAGTCATTTTCGACCCAACGGCGTAGTACTTCTATTACGCCACTACTATAAAAATCGGCTACAATTTCAGGATGTTTACTTTCTCTAATCTTCTTAGCTAATGGATCATCTTGACGTTTGGAGTTATTAAGCATCATATCGCGACTCACATTGGTTAAGCTTCTAAATACATCAGCTTGACGCGATGATACTAATAAATGCTTGAAAATCTTTTTATTATTGCCAATAAAGTATATAAAATCTTCAAACGACTCTGGTGTTGTAATATTGGCTGACGTGTCACCTTTAGCTATAATTTGTTGAGTAATGAAATCAGGTAGGGTGTAGAGTAAATCGTATTTATCTTGAAAGTATCTGTAGAACGTACTACGGTTAATCTCTGCAATATCGCAAATTTTTTGAACAGTGATTTCATCAAAATGATAATCATGTAAAAGTACAAACACAGTTTCATGTATATGTTTAATCATACGTTTTTGATTTGCTGACGGCATTATCTGATGCTCCTATATCTTTAATCTTGTCAGATAGCCTGACGTAATAAGAGTAATTTATCACAATGACTTTTATATTTCCAAAAATAACCATTATGTAATGGGATTACATATGTGGATAGTGCAATTGAATATGAATCAAAAATAAAAAGTAAAATATGTGCGCAACACGTTTATAGTTATGAAAGGTTAATGTATACAAAAAATGAGAGCAAAATAGAAATCAATTGTGATAGAGATTTCCATTTTACTCCCATTTTAAATCATGCTATATCAAGCAAGCATGCCCCTTATTTAATTTCTCCCATGTGAAAGGTTATTTTGTATCAATACCGTCTAACCATTCATCCACTTTATTATCATTGCCGTCCACGTAGTCTTTAGCTACTTGTTCTGGATTTTTATTATTAACAAAGATTTGTTTAGCTAATTTTTCTTCATCAGATTTACTCCAGTCATCTGCGATACGTGTTGCAATTGTATATGCTGCAGGATGTGCTTCTTCAAAGTCTTTGTTAAATACTAAATCGATATGTTGATTGTTATTACCATAAATGTTGTCGGGATCTTTCAACATTTTAACGTCTAATTCTTTAGAGAACCAACTTGGTTCCATTGCTGTGAAGACAATTGGTTTTTGTTGTTTATAAGCTGATTGGATTTTTTTGAATTGTTCTTGGTCAGAGCTTTCTTTCAAGCTATATTTATCAAGATTGTCACTATCAAGTTCATCTTTCGTTTCTTTCATCACACCATTACGTGCATCTGTGCCTTGAATTGTCCAATCTACAGATTTACCGAAATCACTATCTTTTAAGTCGCTAATTGAATCAACGTCTTGTACATATTTAGGTACTGCTAAGCCTACTTTTGCGTTATCAATTAAATGTTTGTCATCATAAATAGTTAACTTACTTTTGAATTTATCGTAATAACTTTTATCAGTAGTAGGGAAGATACCTGATGCATGGAATGAATCAGTGTTCTCTGAGACAGCAGCATATAATGGACCGCTTGCTGTTACAGGTGTAGTCGTTACATCATAACCTGCTTTTTTCAATACTTCTGCTATCACTAGTGAACGTGGTGTGGAATTATCACTCGCGATATAGGGTATTTCGATTTCTTTATTACCAAGTGATGTTTGACTATCGTCAGATGAACCACTACCGCTACCACTATTACCACAAGCACTTAGCACTATGGCTAAGGCAAGTGTGGCTAGTAGTCCTATCACTTTCGAACTACGTCGTTTTAACATAACGTGTTTCCTCCTTTGTAATCATTAGTCTCTATATTCGTCATCGTGACGATGGTGAGATGGTCGGTTATATCTATCGTAAACACCTTTATTATTTTCACGAGCGTATAACATAAGTGCTTTAAATAATACATCTTGATCGACATTGCTATCAGTTAATTCTTTATAAAGATTTGTTGTTTTGTCGAAATTTGAATCGTGCTCATGATGACGATCGTTGTATTGTTCATCACTGTTATAACGATTTTCATCTTGTCTATCGTATTTGTCTCGATCGCGACGCGCACGATCATTATATTTATCGTGCTGACTATAATCGCCATTTTGCGTGTAAAGTGACGCATAATCAATATCATCATATTGGTTATCATAGTAATGATGTTGGTGCGTGCGGGTGTCGTGATGATGACCTAGATGTACAGAACGATTATAATCTTCATCATTATAGTTGTGATTATCGTGACGGCTACCATTTTGATAACGATGATCTTGTTTGTCTGGGCTAGCGTATTCACCATGTCTATCGTTGTCATGATCTTTTTCAGAAGATGCGTCTTGATGTTGATCTTCTTCTAAAGCTTTACCTTCTACATCAATATTTGGCAATACTGAACCTAACCATTTAGGTAGGTACCATGAAGCTTTGCCAAACAGTTTAGTTAGCGCAGGAATCAACGTCATACGTACGACAAATGCGTCGAATAAGACACCAAATCCAAGTGCGATACCCATTGATTTGATTGCACTATCGTCTTGGAAGACGAATGCAATGAACACACTGAACATAATGAGTGCTGCTGCTACGATGACAGGTCCACTCTCTTTAATACCGACGCGAATTGAATGGTCGTTATCACCCGTCTTGCTGTATTCTTCATGGACACGTGTCATTAAGAATAACTCGTAGTCGATGGCAAGTCCGAATAACAAGCCAATTGTGATCACTGGAAGGAATGCAAGTAATGGTCCTGTATTTTCAATTCCGAATAAGCCACCCATAAAGCCGTTTTGAATAACTAATGTTGTGAAACCTAATGTAGCCATTAATGATAGGATGAATCCTAGTACTGCTTTTAATGGAACTAAGATTGAACGGAATACAATCATTAATAAGAAGAATGCTAATACAACAATAACGCCAGCGAATACTGGAATAGCGTTATTTAATTTTTCGGACATATCGATATTAATGACGCTTTGTCCTGAAATTTCTGTACTATAGTCATATTTTTCTTGAGCTTGACTGTGATAATCACGTAAGTCGTATACGAGATTTTCTGTAGATTGAGCGTTAGGTCCTTTTTCAGGAATAATTGTGAATAGTGCGTAATTGTTATTGTCAGTCAATTGCGCTTTTGACACGGTATCTACATTGTCGATATCTTCTAAATCGCTACGCATATTATTTAAGTCACGTTCGATAGTGTTTTTACTGCCACCATCTTTTGTATTAACTAACATAACGATTTGTCCGTTATAACCTTCACCAAAGTTATCTGAGATCAATTTATAGGCTTTATACTCTGATGAATCCGTTGGTTTTAAGCTGTCATCTGGAATACCTAAACGCATGCCACTGACTGGAATCGCAGCTAAGATTAAAATAATTAAACTCACAATCACTGCAATAACTGGTTTGCCTACAATAAATTTTGCCCAAGGGTGATCTTTAGGATCTTTACTTTTAGATGGTTTATCTTTAATTTTAATGCTCTTATGGAAGATACTAATCAGTGCAGGTAATAATGTTAATGCTGCTAATACTGCGAATAATACACTAATTGCTGAAGCGAATCCCATTACTGCTAAGAAATCAATGCCCACGAGTGATAATCCACAAACAGCAATCATAACGGTAAGACCAGCAAATATGACTGCACTACCTGCTGTACCAACTGCAGTTGCAATAGCTTCTACAGTATCGACACCTTTTTTCTTAAGTTCTTTAAATCTGAATAGAATAAAGAGTGAGTAGTCAATACCAACAGCTAAACCAATCATTACGGCTAGTGTAAGTGTGAAGTTTGGAATATCAAAGATATAAGTTAATAACGCAATGATACCAACACTTGAACCTAAGCCGATGATTGCACTAATAATTGGCATACCCGCTGCAATCAGCGAACCAAAAGTAATAAGTAAAATTACAAATGCTACGACGATACCAACAATTTCAGATGTACCACCAGGTTCGGCATTCATAGCGCCACCTTGTGTTTTCTCGATTTGAACATTATGGTTATCTGTTACATCTTTTAATTCTTTGTCGATGATATGTTTAGATGAATCTTTTAATCCAGTTTGTGGAACGACGTAACTTACGTTAGCAATCGCAGTGTCACCTTCATCGTTAACTTGTCCAGTGTCATATGGATTTGAGATGTTTTGGATGTAATCATCATTTTGTCTGATGTTATCTAGTGCATCTTCAATATCTTTCTTCGTATCTTTATTATTCAATCCATCATTCTTATTAGAATGAAAGACAATTTTCATCGAGGCTTTTTCACTATCCTGATGAAATTCTTTACTGATTTTGTCGTTTGTGTCTAATGACTTAAGGCCGTTCATAGTAATGTCACTATCAAACTTAGGTGAGTTGATCATTAAAGGCGTAATAATGACACCTAGAATGACAAGCCATCCTATGACACTTAGCCATTTGTTTTTAGCTATAAATTTTCCTAATTTATATAATAGCTTTGCCAAGACATTTCCCCCTATTTCATTATGATTTTATTTGCTTAACCTATAGATAGTGTGTTGATGAATTGTGAGCAAGGATGTTACATCACCATCGCAAATTAAGCTTATTTAAAATGTTACATTTGATAATGTAACAAGTTATACCCTTGTTCGGTACCATTAAAAGTTATATGACGTTGGAAAATGCAACACTTTGGAAGAAATGTTGGAGAAAATAGCATGATTTCGTGGGGATAATAAAAAAACAGGTAACCGCTTGAAGCTGGTGTACCTGAAGATAATAGGGTGCATGTATTAAGTTGTGGTTATTTCATTAAATCAAACAGGAGAAGTAATGCGCCAATTAATACAAAAATAATACCTGGAATATAAATTTTTTCTCTAAGATCAATGTCACGCTGATATGCAACAAATCGACTAATACCGATTAGAATAAGACCTAGGAGTAATAAGGTGATGGAAAGAACGAGCATTAACATTGCCTCCTAATCAATAATATACAAAATAGCAAATTGATTAATATGTATATCTTTCATTCAAATCTATTATATTATGTGAACACAATTTTTGATAAAGTCCGTATAAT
>NZ_JAESLK010000055.1:0-912 GCF_017892585.1 Staphylococcus sp. GDY8P57P
GCTTTCACTTAATGAGTCTGAGAGACTCGTACTTTCTGATCCACTTAATGATGTGCTCATACTTGTTGAATCACTCACACTCGTTGATGTTGACGTACTATCTGACGTACTTTCGCTTAATGAGTCTGAAAGACTCTCGCTTTCTGATCCACTTAATGATGTGCTCATACTTGTTGAATCACTTACACTCGTTGATGTTGATTCACTATCTGACGTGCTTTCGCTTAATGAGTCTGAAAGACTCGTACTTTCTGATTCACTTAATGATGTGCTCATACTTGTTGAATCACTCACACTTGTTGATGTTGATGCGCTATCTGATGTACTTGCACTTGTTGAGTCACTCACGCTTGTTGATGTTGATGCACTCAATGATGTGCTTGCACTTGTTGAATCGCTCACGCTTGTTGATGTTGATGCACTTAATGATGTGCTTGCACTTGTTGAGTCGCTCACGCTTGTTGATGTTGACTCACTTAATGATGTGCTTGCACTTGTTGAGTCGCTCACGCTTGTTGACGTTGATGCACTTTCTGACGTACTTGTGCTTATTGAATCACTCACACTTGTTGATGTTGACTCACTCAATGATGTGCTTGCGCTTGTTGAATCACTCACGCTTGTTGATGTTGATGCACTCACACTCGTTGATGTTGATGCACTATCTGATGTACTTGTGCTTGTTGAGTCGCTCACACTTGTTGATGTTGACGCACTTAATGATGTGCTTGCACTTGTTGAGTCACTCACACTCGTTGATGTTGACTCACTTAACGATGTACTTGCACTTGTTGAGTCACTCACACTTGTTGATGTTGACGCACTATCTGATGTGCTTTCACTTAATGAGTCTGAAAGACTCTCGCTTTCTGATTCACTTAATGATGTGCTCATACTTGTTGAATCACTCAC
>NZ_JAESLK010000056.1:0-365 GCF_017892585.1 Staphylococcus sp. GDY8P57P
GCTTTCACTTAATGAGTCTGAAAGACTCGTACTTTCTGATCCACTTAATGATGTGCTCATACTTGTTGAGTCACTCACACTCGTTGATGTTGACGCACTATCTGATGTGCTTTCACTTAATGAGTCTGAAAGACTCGTACTTTCTGATTCACTTAATGATGTGCTCATACTTGTTGAATCACTCACACTTGTTGATGTTGATGCACTATCTGATGTACTTGTGCTTGTTGAATCGCTCACGCTTGTTGATGTTGATGCGCTATCTGATGTACTTGTGCTTGTTGAATCACTCACGCTTGTTGATGTTGACTCACTTAATGATGTGCTCATACTTGTTGAATCACTCACGCTTGTTGATGCTGATG
>NZ_JAESLK010000056.1:396-727 GCF_017892585.1 Staphylococcus sp. GDY8P57P
TCACACTCGTTGATGTTGATGCACTATCTGATGTACTTGTGCTTGTTGAGTCGCTCACACTTGTTGATGTTGATGCACTTAATGATGTACTTGCACTTGTTGAGTCACTTACGCTTGTTGATGTTGATGCACTATCTGATGTGCTTTCACTTAATGAGTCTGAAAGACTCGTACTTTCTGATCCACTTAATGATGTGCTCATACTTGTTGAGTCACTCACGCTTGTTGATGTTGATGCACTATCTGATGTGCTTGCGCTTAATGAGTCTGAAAGACTCTCGCTTTCTGATCCACTTAATGACGTACTTGCGCTTGTTGAATCGCTCACACT
>NZ_JAESLK010000057.1:0-10623 GCF_017892585.1 Staphylococcus sp. GDY8P57P
CTAATCTTAGTATGTTTTATAAAAGGCAATTCCTATAACACTCTAATAGGAATTGCCTTTTTGTATTGATATTAGATTTGTTTGTTTAAATCAATTCTGGTTCTACAAACGTCGTAATTATTTTAAAGATTCTCCAATATGGTATTGATTATTTATAGTGTTCATTACGGTATTATACACTTGATGTAATGGTATGGTTTTATGTTCGCTTATGGCTTTAATATCGTCAAACTCAGGTTTCATTTTTAAGATTGTTCCATTTTTTAAAGCGAATTTAACTTTTATTTGACCATACGGAGTCTCTATATCACGGAAAGCTCTTTTTAAAATGTGTCTATTCACTGTGTAACTGCGAACGCCTAGTGATGATGTATGTGTTAATACTAAATTTTCAATGGTTTGTTTATTATTAATTTTGCATAAGACTGTCAATTGAATTGCAGGGCGATTCTTCTTCATTGTAATAGGTGTAAAGTAAACGTCTAGTGCGCCTGCTTTCAATGTCGTATCCATAAAATGACCTAACATTTCTGGGGTCATATCATCAATTTGACACTCTATGACCTGTACTTGGTCGTGAGAAACTTGTTGGTTATCTTGGAATTGAATGACGCGTAAAACATTTGGAAAGTCAAAGTCTTTATTGCCTGCCCCGTACCCAATTTCTTGCATTGTTGCAGCTGGGAAAGCTCCGAATTGAGTGACTAAACTTTTAGCAAATGCTGCCCCTGTTGGTGTAGTCAATTCGCTTTGTACGTCAAATGCTGCGAGGGGTATGTTTTTTAGAATTTCTGCAGTAGCAGGTGCAGGTATTGGATAAATACCATGTGCAATATTAATTTTCCCGTTACCTGTTGGAATAGGGGAACAGTAGAGCGTATCGATGCCAAGCTGTTCCAATGCAATACAGCCTCCGATAATATCTATAATTGAATCCATAGCACCGACCTCGTGAAAATGAACGTCTTCTATCGTCATACCATGGATTTTTGCTTCAGCATGCGCGATCGTATTAAATATTGCTTTACTACGTTGCTTAACACGTTCTGGCAACTGACTATCATCGATTAATTTGAAGATATCAGACGCTTTTCGGTGATGATGATGTTCATGAAAATCAATCTTCAGCGTCATAGCATTGATACCTTGTTTAACTTTCTTATTAAAGTGAAGCGCAAAATCATCGATAGGTAATTGTTTTAATTCGCGTTCAATTGATATAGGGTCAGCGCCTAAGTCAACTAGTGCGGACAGCAACATGTCACCAGCAATACCAGCATGGCAGTCTAAATATAAAGCATTACTCATAATTATAGCTCCGTTCTATTGATTTTCTAGCATCTTAATAATCATTGCAGCATTATACCCTGCACCAAAACCATTATCTATATTTAGTACGCTTGTACCTGGTGCACAAGCATTAATCATCGATAATAAAGTGGTTATACCATTTAGGTTGGCACCATATCCAATGCTAGTAGGCACAGCATATACAGGATGATCGACTAAACCGCCAACAACACTTGCGAGGGCACCTTCCATACCAGCAATAACAATCGATACTTTACCACTGCGAATATCATGAATATGTTCAAATAATCGATGGATACCAGAAACACCTACATCGTAATAACGATTAACTTGAATACCCATTACTTCAGCTGTGACTGCAGCTTCTTCAGCTATAGGTAAGTCAGATGTGCCGGCACAAAGTATTGAAATATAGTGATGTGATTTTTCAATTGATTCAAGAGACGTACAGACTATATTTGCTTCAGCATAATAGTCTAAATCTGGGTGTTGTTGTAAAACATAAGATGCTTTTTCTTCATTAATACGTGTGACTAAAATAACATTGTGATGATTCGATAGACTTGTAATGATTTGACTGATTTGTTCTTTTGTCTTACCTTGGCCAAATATCACTTCAGGAAATCCTTGGCGCTTTGCTCTATGTAAATCAATTTTAGCAAAGCCCAATTCGTCATAATGACTGAGTTGGGCTTTAGCTTCATCAATGGATATTTGATTTGATTTTACACCTTCGAGCAAGTCTTCAATAAAGTTAGAATCTTTACTCATGAGTATACGTCCTTATACTAATTTAGTCGCTTTGGTATCAATGACTTCATTCATACTACCTGTTCTGTAGCCTTCTAAGTCAACAGTAACATAGTCGAAACCAAGTTCTTTTAAGCGTAATGTAATGCTTTCTTTGTTTCTAATTACAGTTGCCAAATCATCTTCTGATACTTCGATACGTGCAATATTGTGATGGTAACGGACACGTACGTTATTAACACCTAAACTTAAAATGTGTTTTTCAGCTTCATTGACTTTATTCACTTTAGTAAAACTTAATGCTTCGCCGTAAGGAATACGTGAAGCTAAACTACATAAAGCAGGTTTGTTCCATACAGGCAGATCGTGTTGTTTACTTAATTCTCTAATTTCTGATTTATAGAGTTTGGCTTCTTGCAGTACACTGCGAACGCCATATTCATCTCTTGCTTTTAAACCTGGACGGAAATCCTCTAAATCGTCCATGATCATACCATCTAATACATAGTTGAAACCTAACTCTTCTTTAAGTTGAGTTAATTTACCATACATCAAACGTTTACTATAGTACCAGCTTTCGGGTGTGTTTTTAACGATATTTGCATCTTCTAATTCAGCCATTTCAGTTTCCATAACGTCGATGCCTAATTCGCGACCTAATGCAATGGCTTGATCGAATTCTTCATTTCTGAAAAGTTCAGATTTAACAACAACCGGTTTAACATTTTCAGTACCTAATACATCCATTGCTTGTTTAAGTACTAAACTACTATCTACACCACCTGAAAAAGCAATTACGACACTGCCCATATCTTCTAATAATTGATTTAATTTAAGTTCTTTATTTTGTAATTCAGTCATGTTTATCAATCCTTTCATTATGCTTCGTCTTCTACGTAAGGAATCGTTAATGGACCTTGTGGCATAACACCAATACTTAATTTTCTGCCATATTGCGCTTCTAAATCGGCAATCGTTTGTTCAATATTTGATGTTGGATTTAGCATTGAGTCTTTAAGTTGTTGGTCAGTTAGCTCTGAATACACATATACATTTGCGAATGTTTGAATACTTGCTTGTTTTTGAACTTGCCATTGGTCCACTTCTGAAAAGTTCGGGTCATGAATTAAGTCTAGAATACCTTGTGGCGTGTCAGCCATTTTGAATATTTCAGCGAATTTACCATGATCAGGGAATCCGTCTGCACACTCAGATACCATAATGATATTGCCGCCTTCTTTTACAACTTTACTAGCAGCACTCATACCTTTAACGGTTTGATATAAGTTTTGGTCGAGAGGGTAGCCGGAATTTGAAGCAATAACCACATCGAAGCGGTCATCACATTTGAACATTGCGTGTTCTTTAACGTAAGCACAACCTTCTTTATGTGCCTCGAAGACATCGCCACCAAATGCAGCTGTAATTGCTTTATCTTTATTTAATGCGACATTTAACATGAAGTCAGGTTTGCACATCGTATTGACTTCACGTGCCATATCTTGAACAGGATTATCTTCTAAATTACCCCAAGTTGAGCGAGGGTCACCAATCATTTTGGCGTTGTGGAAGGTCTTAATTGTTTCAAGACCAGCGATACCTGGCATAATTCCTTTAGGTCCTCCAGAGAACCCAGCAAAGAAATGGGGTTCAATAAAGCCTGTTACGATTTTGAAGTCAGATTCAACGTAGTCTTTATTTAGATACACATCACAGCCATATTTACTGTGTCCAACTTTCACTAAACTTTCTTTTTCGTCGCAGTGATTGTGGACGATTTTTACGCTATTGACAATATCTTCACCTAACATTTGTACGAGTTCGTCACGTGTTTGATCACGGTGTGTACCTGTACCATTAATAATTACGAAATTCTCACGTGGCACATGGTTTAATTCCTCAATTAGTAAAGGTACGAGTATGTGATTCGGTGTTGGTCGAGTAATATCACTAATGACGATTGATACAATATCATCCTTATTAACCAATTCTTTCAGTGGCTTAGAACCTGTTGGTTGTCGCAAAACATTTTGAATTGCTGAAGTATAATCATCTAATGCTTCTATCTTTTGAGGTTCTATGACTGTACTATCATCAGGAACATTGACTTCTACTTCAGACTTTCCATATAGGACATGTGTTTTCACTAAAAATCCCTCCATAAGTCTTGATGCAATAGTTGTAATTAAGCAATTAATTAATTGTTATATGTAAAATTATAGCATAACTATATCGCGTTTTTTAATGGTAAGTGCGTAGTAGTTTAACGGTATTAGCATAAGTGGTAGTAACCATTTTATAAAAAGTAAAATAGTAAAAAATAAAATGTTTGAAAATTAAAAATAATTAAGTGAAAATGATTCCAATTCTGTAAGCGATTGCATATAATGAGTGTAGATTTACAAATTTATCATTAAATGTTAATTGAACAAGGAGTGATTGACCATGAAAGCAGCAGTAGTAACACATGATCGTAAAGTAAGTGTAGAAGATAAAGAAGTACGTGCCTTGAAACCCGGTGAAGCTTTAGTTCAAACAGAATATTGTGGTGTATGTCATACTGATTTGCACGTTAAAAATGCAGACTTCGGTGATGTAACTGGCGTAACATTAGGCCATGAAGGTATTGGACGTGTTATTAAAGTAGGTGAAGGTGTCGATTCGCTTAAAGAAGGCGATCGTGTCTCAATCGCTTGGATGTTCGAAAGCTGCGGCCATTGTGAATATTGTACAACAGGACGTGAAACATTATGTCGTGATGTTAAGAACGCAGGTTACACTGTTGATGGCGCTATGGCTGAACAAGTTATTGTTACTGCGGATTATGCAGTGAAAGTACCTGAGAACTTAGACCCAGCGGCAGCTTCTTCAATTACTTGTGCTGGTGTAACAACGTATAAAGCTGTAAAAGTGAGTAACATCAAACCAGGTCAATGGATTGGTGTATTTGGCATTGGTGGTTTAGGTAACTTAGCACTTCAATACGCTAAAAATGTATTTAACGCTAAAGTTGTTGCATTCGATATTAGTGATGATAAGTTAGATTTTGCGAAAGAATTAGGCGCAGATGCGGTTGTAAATACTAAAAATCAAGACGCTGTTGAAGAAGTAAATAAATTAACTGACGATAAAGGTTTAGATGCGACAGTTATTACTGCAGTAGCTAAAATACCATTCAATCAAGCAGTGGATGTTGTGAAAGCTGGCGCACGTGTAGTAGCTGTAGGTTTACCTGTTGAGAAAATGGACTTAGAAATTCCACGTTTAGTTTTAGATGGTATTGAGGTTGTTGGTTCATTAGTAGGAACACGTCAAGACTTGAAAGAAGCCTTCCAATTCGCGGCAGAAGGAAAAGTTGTTCCAAAAGTACAAACACGTGAGTTAGAAGAAATTAACGATATCTTTGAAGAAATGGAACAAGGAACAATCACCGGACGTATGGTAATTCAATTCTAATAACACATATTAATAGGTGAGAGAGTGGGTTCAATTTGAATTCACTCTTTTTTATTTCTCATAAATTTAGGGTAAATATATTTGAAAGCGGAAAGGAAGATGATTATATGAGCCATATTAAAGGGATTAATCATATTGGTTTAACAGTGTTAGATATAGACGAAGCGACAATATTTTTAAAGGAAGCGTTTGGCGCTAAAATTGCGTATGATGCATTAACGTATGATGATGAACCACGTGAAGGTGTAGAAGTTGAACGTATGCTAGGTTTAACTAAAGGGGCAAAAATTGTGCGCCAAAGAATGATTGTGATTGGAAATGGTCCGAATATTGAAATGTTTGAAGTAAAGAGTAATCATCAGAAAGATCCACTTAAACTTGAAGATTTGGGTTATCACCATATTTCATTCATGGTAGATGAAATTGAAGCGGTATTAGACAATGCCATACGTGCAGGCGCTGAACCACTATCTGAAACACATGATAATTCAACTTATGAAGATTCGAAAGGTAGTAAGAGTGTGTACGTTAAGGCACCGTTCAATGCCTTAATTGAGTTACAGACTATACCAAATGGTTATTATTATCCTAAAGATAGTGAAGCAAATGTATTTATTCCTGGTGAGTAGGGTGTATTAGCAACAATAAATTAACTGTTTAAATTTATAATAAAGTTATTTGATGTTATAATTATTTAATGAATATAAATTTAATCTATGAAGTTAAGAGGACAACAAATGAAAAACATCTTATTTGTAGCATCAATCGGTTTCGGCATCATTTTCTTCTATAAATATAAAACCCTTTTGGAAAAATATCGTTATGACATTGTAGAACTTGAATCAAGCGAAGATATTTTAGAATGAAAGCAAAAATTAGAAAATAACTACTAAATATGAAAATATAATCAATAAGTAGATTGAATAAGTGATAAGAAAGGGTTAAAAAGTAATTGAGATATTGAATCCAAAAATTTGTATGCTTTTATAGTATGACTAATTAAAAGGTTTGTTTTCTTGAATATCAGGATACAAGCCTTTTAATTTTGATTAAACTTAAATACTATTAAGTATTTTATATACAAATGGACGTATTGTGTCTTTCGGGATATGTATATTACACTTCGGGGGCGATACAAGTTGGATAAAGCAACACGCGTTTTATCATTGCTTACACGTTTAATAAATGGAGACGTTGTCAAAAAATCAGAATTTAGTAATATTGCTAATGTTGGAGAAAAATCTATACAAAGAGATATAAACGATTTAAATAACTTCTTTTATGAAAGTGATTATTGGAATAACAAACACACTAAAGTCGTTTATAGTCGTACTTTAGATGGCTATATATTATCGAATGGTTCATTTTCAAAAGATAGTGTTGCATTGCTAAGTCTATTAATTAAAATTAAAAGTTTAACACCCATCTTACATTTAGATGTATATAATTTGTTTCTGGATTTTTTATCAAACAATCGTATTGAAGATGAGTATTTGTTGAGAAATGCTTTAAATCAATTTAATATTAGAAATCAATCACTACCTGGTATGAATTTGATGAGATTACAAAAAGGTATCACTAAAAATTTGAAAGTTCGGATTGAATTAAATGACAAAATTATAGTTAAACCATTAGCGCTTGTTTATATGCATTATGATTACTGGTTAACTTATGAATATAAGTCTAAAATTCATACTGAAAAAGTACGTGATATTAAGTCACTATACATATTAGAATCCTCTTCATACTGTAGTGTTTCAAACATGCAACCTATTAAATTTGAAATTGATATTTCCATATGGACTCAATTTAAACAACAATTCTCTATCGCAAAAGTCTTGGAAAATAAGGATGGGAAAGTAATTGTTCTTGTATCATGTACTGAATTAGATTCTTATTATATTGCTTATCAATTAGCTCCATTGGCACGCATATTAGGTCCACAAACTTATATCGATTCTTTTATCAATCGTTTAGATGAGATCAAATACACTTATCAATTATTTACACAGTAAATAGTATTAAAAACATATAAAAATCATTAAGTATAACTACTATATTAAGTAAAGGCTAAGACAAAAAAAGATAGTGCTACTTTGCAAATTCGTAGTAGCTGACTGATCTAAAAATGCGCTTGAATCAAACTTTTATCAAACCTAGTCATCCTTGGTGGCGAGGCCGAACTGAGAGAATTTCATCAAGAAAAGCAAGTGGGAGTAGGACAACGAATTTATTTTAATTTCTGTCCTGCTCCCTTAAATTTATTGATTAATCAAACTGTTTTACTTTTTTACGAATTTTTGAAATCAAGTCAATTATTTTTCTTTTGAAAATCGATTGAATGTTAATAAAGATCCCGCTACTAACATTATTGAAGCGATAATTGTTATAAATATAGAATCTGTTGAATCTTCACCAGTTTTTGGCAATTGCTGTGTATCTGCTTTAGATGATGGTTGAATGTTTTGAGAATCAGTAGATTGTTGATTTGTTACATTATTAGAATAATTGTTATTATTCGTAGATTCGACAGATTGATTATTAGTAGCTGAGTTATTATTTAAATTGTTTGATTGAAAATAGTTTTGTGCATCTTTAGGATATACATATTCTATAGGAGCTAAGCTTTCACTCAAACGTTCACCTTTTTTTACTCTGTTTAGATACTCTTGGTATGTTTCATTACCATTTACTACGGTAACATCTGAACCAGGTCCGCCTCCAAAGCCTTCAGTTTCACCTGTCTTGTTTTGATTAAATTCTTCCTCAGTAAATACATAAATAGGTCGTTTCTGTTCAGCTGCATTTGCATGCCCTGTTAAAATACTTGTTGATAACACTGTACCTAATAATGCTGTTGTAACTAATCTCTTTTTCATATTTCCTAACCTCCAATTATTTAATTACAATTTGAGTTTATAAGAACAGGAGGTCAAAGATTGTCCAGTTAGTGAAATTTAAATTATTCTTTCTTTTCATTTCACTTCTACATGTTTTATTTAGTTAAAATTCATCCCTTTTATTTTTTTAATCTATATACAAGAAGATATCATTAATAAGTATATTCATTTTTGCTATGTATCTATTGTAGATTTAAAATCATTTATTACGTTAATTTTATAGAAAATGTATAAAGGTTTTAAAATGTAAAATTGCAATTTTAGAAATATTGTTGTAATATTGTAAACAAATCGTAATATAACGATTGTTATGACGATTTGACTAAGAAATGAGAGGAAGATTCATATGAATAAAACTGCCAAAGCAATTGTTAGTGCAACTTTAGCCATGGGAACAGTATTCGGAGTCGGAGCCTCAGTAGAACAACCACACCATAATCAAGCACATGCAGCTACTACACCATATTATACGTATAGTGGCTACGTAAATAACGATGGTTCATTTTTATTAAATAAAACGTTTAAAAATGCGGTTAAGTATGGCAATGTTACGTTTAATGGAACTAAAATAGTACCTCAAACGGGGACAAGCAGTAAGTTGAACAACTTTAGTAAATATGATCAAAACTTCTTTTCAGTGAAGTCTGGAAAGAAAACAGCAACATCTGTTCAAATTAAAGTGAGTAATGTAACTGTGAAACAACTTAAATCCGTTTATGGTAATGATCTTGTAGAGCAAGCAGATGTTCACGGTCATAAAAATCCTAATAGCGATGATTATAAATTAGTTAGTGGCCAAAATGGTAATTATCATACACCAGTAACGTTTGTACAAAAGAACGGTAAAGTACAATCAGCAATTATTGGATTTGAAGGCTCAGGAGCTTAAAATATAAGGAGAACGCAATTTCAAAAATAGTTGAAGTACATACTATTTTGTTAAAGTAATCGTCAATTGTATTCTTTCTTTATCGAGTGTTATATTATGTCTGTTGAAGATTATATGCATATATGTACCAACACCCTCACTATTGCGAGTAGTGAGGGTGGTTTTGATGTGGTTATGCCGCCTATTTATCGTTACGTTTACGTAACCAATGCGTAAACAACGCAACGATACATTCACTGATGACTGTGGTTGTGATATTAAGCTTCCACCATTTATCATGTACCTGCGCTCTGCGTTTAAATTGACGCTTAAGAGATAAAGGATCTAAAAATTCTCGTATCTGCCAATTTGCGATGGCATATAACTTTCATTAAATCAAACCGAAGCTATCTTTTTGTTGAACAGTACCACGTTGAATATCTTTATCCAAATTATTGATCATTTCTTTAAATAATTTTTGAAATCTTGTTTCATCTTGATCAGAGTAGCCCCCAAATATAACTTTATCAATATTCTCTTCATTGGAAATAATGGATTTGCGCTTCTACAATACCAACTGGGTATTTACATGCTGAATAATCGAACATATACTTTTGACTCTCAATTTCTACAATTGACCCTCGATTGATAATCATTAACTTTTGAGAACCTTCTTTTAAATATATAATGCTTCCTATTGTTTCCATTTTATCTCACTTATCTTTACTTTTATTTTAGATTGATTCAAGTTCGATATGTTTATTTACTCTGATTGACTTAGCTTACTTATAATTACCTCTTCGTTGTCATATGCAATGAGGTTCATTAATGAAAACATGAAAAATATTAAGGGACTTCCAATATAAATCATAAGATTGTTTTCAACACCAAAAATAAGTCCTATCATTTGTAACAATACTCATTTTCAAATTCTATCCCCTTTATATTCCATAATTTCAATTTTGCATTCCTATCCAGTATGGTGTTATAATGTAATTAACAAAGATGTCTGCATTTGATGCACCAAACCCCTCACTATTGCGAGTAGTGAGGGGTTTTTTGGTGTGATTATGCCGCCTATTTATCATTACGTTTACGTAACCAATGCGCAAACAACGCAACGATACAACCACTGATGACTGTGGTCATGATGTGAACAAAGATATCTGTCATTTTTAGCACCTCCTCTCTGCGTCTAGATTGACGCCTGAGAGATAGGCGACCTTAATATTATATCATCTACGAATTTACGATGATAGGTAACTTCTGATAAGTCAATTTATGTTAAATTAAAATTATCTTTCTTTTGAACAGTACCAAGTCAAGTCCAGACTCCTG
>NZ_JAESLK010000058.1:0-8927 GCF_017892585.1 Staphylococcus sp. GDY8P57P
ACTCCAAAACTGAACTACTTAGTATTATTGATGATGTAGCAAAAAAAGATTCAAAATATTCAGCATCACAAATAAAGAATATGTTAAATGTTGCAAGTCAGTCTGACTCACAAATCTTAACAATCAACGTTGAAAATGGTAGTAAGAATGACGCTGAAAGAGTAGCAAATGAAGTGGCTCAAATTTTTAGGAAAGATATGCCTAAGATAATGAATGTTGATAATGTGTCAATTTTATCTAAAGCTGATGGAACTGCTACTAAAGTTTCGCCAAATTTAATTCAAAATTTAGCAATTGGATTAGTTCTTGGACTTATTTTGGCATTGGTAATTGTAGTCTTTAAGGAATTGTTTGATAGAAGAATTAGAACGGAAGAAGATGTAAAACGTGAATTAAATATACCGGTTTTAGGTACAATTCAAAAATTGAAATAGGAGTAAATGAGATATGGCTAAAAAAAATGAGAAACGTAAAAAGCTACAAACACCTTTATTTGTTGAAGACAAACCTAAATCAATTGTGAGCGAAAAAGTGAGAGGGATTCGATCTAATATAATGTTTTCTGGTGTTGAAGAAATTAGGGGTATTATAGTTACCTCTGAGAAACCAGCAGCTGGTAAAAGTATAGTATCAGCTAATATTGCTATTACTTATGCGCAGGCAGGATATAAAACATTGATTATTGATGGTGACATGAGAAAGCCGACGCAACATTATCACTTTGAAACAACTAATTATGACGGATTATCAAATTTAATTATTGGAAAATCGGATTTTGATAAAGCGATTAGAAGTACAAGAATTAATAATTTAGATTTACTAACATCTGGTCCAATTCCACCAAATCCATCAGAATTAATAGCATCGACTAATTTTACTAATATACTAGATAAGTTATTTAGTATATATGACTTTATATTAATCGATACGCCACCAGTTATATCAGTGACGGATGCGCAAGTTTATTTAAGAAATGTAGATGACTGTGTACTTGTAATTGATACTGAACATAATAATAAAAACGAAATTAAAAAAGCAAAACGATTAATTGAACAAGCAGATGGACATCTTTTAGGTGCAATTCTAAATAAAACGCCTAAAGAAAAATCATCAACTTATTATTATTATGGAGATGATGAAAGTAATGATTGATATACATAATCATGTACTGGTAAATGTAGACGATGGACCAAAGACGAAAGAAGATATGCTAAATCTTCTTAAGCAAGGACAAAGTGAAGGAGTTACAGAGATTATCGTAACTCCACATCACTTAAGTCCTCAATTTGATAATAACTACGAGAAAGTTAATGAGAAGTTACAACAAATTATAGACTTAGATGAAGTCAAAGAATTGGGAATTACGCTTCTTCCAGGTCAAGAAATAAGAATAAGCGATCAAGTTTTACCGCAACTAAGAAAAGGCGAAGCTATTGGTTTGAATCATTCTAGATATTTATTGATTGAATTTC
The DNA here is from genome assembly GCF_017892585.1 of Staphylococcus sp. GDY8P57P. NCBI lineage: Bacteria > Bacillati > Bacillota > Bacilli > Caryophanales > Staphylococcaceae > Staphylococcus > Staphylococcus sp. GDY8P57P. The sequence goes on from NZ_JAESLK010000058.1 coordinate 1,473, forward strand.
CATCTAGAGGGGTTCCTCACTATGCGAATCGTCTTTTCTTTGAATTGCAATCAGAAGGATACATACCAATCATTGCGCATCCAGAGAGAAATAAGGAAATTAGTCAAAATTTAGATGTGCTCTATAATTTAATCAATCAGGGTGCACTTGCTCAATTAACATCATCTTCATTACAAGGAATTCAAGGCAAAAAAATACAAAAAATTTCTATTCAAATGATTGAAAATAATTTGGTACATTTTATTGCATCAGACGCTCATCATGAATCTCAAAGGCCATTCATAATGAAAAGCTTATACAATAACAAAAAATTAAAAAAATATGAAAAAAGCATAGAAAATTTGATTAATAACGCTAAGTACATTGTTAATGATGAGGATGTAATAAAGAAACAACCAACTCAAAATTACAATGATAGAAAATTGTTTGGATTGTTTTAAAAGGAAAGTAAGTTAGGGGGATAGACGTGTGGACAAGTTAAGTGCAAGAGGACGTCTTCTAATATTAATTATAATAGATTCACTTATTGTAGCTTTTTCAGTTTTTATTTGTTACAACATTTTAGAACCTTTTTTTGAGGGGTATTCAAGGAATCTTTTAATTGTTAATTCAATTGTATTACTGATTTCGCATCATGTCTTTGCATACATATTTAATCTTTATCATCGTGCTTGGGAGTACGCTAGTGTTAATGAACTTCTATTAATCGTAGAGTCGGTTACATGTTCAATTATCGCAACGATGATTTTAGTTCCAATCTTTACTGCACATCCACCGTTTTTCAGATTATATTTAATAACTTGGATGATGCATTTGATTCTTATAGGTGGTTCAAGAATTTCATGGAGAGTTGCTAGAGGATTTGTCGTAGGGAAAAAACAAAAGAAAAAACCAACGCTAATTGTAGGTGCAGGTCGTGGTGGCTCATTATTAATTCGCCAAATGTTAAGAAGCCCTGAAATGGGGCTTGAACCAGTACTAGTTGTTGATGACGATCCACAAAAGAAAAAATTGACTATTGCTGAGGGCGTCAAAGTACAAGGTTCTATTGATGATATTCCAAATTTAGTTAATAAATATAGAATTAAGCGTATTATCATTGCCATACCTACGCTTAAACCAGATCGGCTTAAAGAGATAAATAATATTTGTAATAGTACTGGAATCGAGTTATTCAAAATGCCAAGTATTGAACAAGTTCTTGCGGGTGAATTGGAAGTTAATCAATTAAAACGTGTAGAAGTTGAAGATTTACTAGGACGAGAACCAGTTGAATTAGATATGGCCATGATTTCTAAAGAACTTACGCATAAAACAATTATGATTACTGGTGCAGGTGGGTCAATTGGCTCTGAAATATGTAGACAAGTATGTAAATTTGAACCAGAACGTATACTATTACTGGGCCACGGTGAAAATAGTATTTATCTTATTCACCAAGAATTAAATGCGATTTACAAGGATAAAATAGAAATTATACCTATTATAGCTGATGTACAAAATGGAGAACGTATTCAAGAAATCATGGATGAATATAAACCATATGCGGTATACCATGCTGCGGCACATAAACATGTGCCATTAATGGAATATAATCCAATAGAAGCATTTAGAAATAATGTATTAGGTACTAGAAATGTTGCTACAGCAGCTAAAAATGCAGGTGTGAGAAAATTTGTAATGGTATCAACAGATAAAGCTGTAAATCCACCGAATGTGATGGGTGCATCTAAGCGTGTAGCTGAAATGGTAGTACAAAGTCTTAATGATGAAAATAGTAAAACAGATTTTGTAGCTGTTCGTTTTGGTAACGTATTAGGTTCACGCGGTTCAGTAATTCCATTATTCAAGAAGCAAATCGAAGCGGGAGGTCCTGTAACTGTTACGCATCCTGACATGACTAGATATTTCATGACAATTCCGGAAGCTTCAAGATTAGTACTTCAAGCTGGTGCGCTAGCCAAAGGCGGAGAAGTATTTGTGCTAGATATGGGTGAACCAGTGAAGATTGTGGATTTAGCGCGTAACTTAATTCGCTTAAGCGGTAAAACTGAGGATGAAATTCAAATTAAGTTTAGTGGCATACGTCCTGGTGAAAAAATGTATGAAGAACTACTTAATGAAAATGAGATTCATCCAGAACAAGTTTATGAAAAAATTTATCGTGGTAAGGTAAAGGATTTCTCAAAAGAAGAAGTAGATGCAATTATCGAAGATTTAGGTAATGACTTTGATAAAGACAAAATACTTAAGATTGCTAATGAATAGGAGAGTTAATATGTTTAAAGATAAAGTGTTGTTAATTACAGGTGGAACAGGATCATTCGGTAATGCAGTTATGGAAAGATTCCTAGACACTGATATTAAAGAAATTAGAGTGTTTTCAAGAGATGAAAAAAAACAAGACGACATGAGAAAAAAATATAGCAATCCTAAATTGAAGTTTTACATTGGAGACGTTAGAGACTCACATAGTGTTGAAACAGCAATGAGGGAAGTTGATTATGTCTTTCATGCAGCGGCTTTAAAACAAGTGCCATCTTGTGAATTTTTCCCAATGGAAGCAGTTAAAACAAATGTTATTGGAACTGAGAACGTCTTACAAAATGCAATCAGAAATAACGTAAAAAAAGTGATTTGCTTATCTACTGATAAAGCTGCGTATCCAATCAATGCAATGGGTATTTCTAAATCTATGATGGAGAAAGTATTTGTTGCGAAATCAAGAAACGTTGATAGTGATCAAACATTAATTTGCGGGACTAGATATGGCAACGTTATGGCATCTAGAGGTTCTGTAATTCCTTTATTCATTGATAAAATCAAGGCAGGAGAGCCTTTGACTGTAACTGACCCAAATATGACGCGTTTTTTAATGAGTTTAGAAGAAGCGGTTGAGTTAGTAGTTCATGCATTCAAGCATGCTCAAACTGGTGATATTATGGTTCAAAAAGCACCAAGTTCAAAAGTCGGTGATTTAGCTGAAGCGCTTTTACAATTATTTGAGGCGGATAATGAAATAAAAATTATTGGCACGAGACATGGTGAAAAACAAGCAGAAACATTATTAACTAGAGAAGAATATGCGCAATGTGAAGACATGGGTGATTATTTCCGAGTGCCTGCAGACTCACGTGACTTAAACTATAGTAATTACTATGAAGATGGTAACGAAAAAATCACAGAAGCGTATGAGTACAATTCTGATAACACAAACATATTAACTGTTGAAGAAATCAAAGAAAAGTTACTTTCTTTAGAATATGTGAGAACTGAATTAAATAATTATAAACAGGGTTAGGAGAATTTACATTGAAAATTGTTATAACTGGTTCAAACGGATTCGTAGGGAAAAACTTAAAAGAAGATTTAAAAGCTACTACAGATAATGAAATCCTTGAAGTTAATAGACAAACTACGGCAGAAGATATGGAAAAATATTTATTAGAAGCTGATTCAGTTGTTCATTTAGCAGGTATAAATAGACCAAAAAATGAAGAAGAGTTTAAAGAAGGCAACGTAGACTTTCTAAGTAAAGTATTGAATATTTTAAAAGAGAATACTAATAAACCAACCATTATATTGTCGTCATCAATTCAAGCTGAAAATGATAATCCATATGGCAATAGCAAGCGTGAAGGCGAGAAAGTACTTGAACAATTCGCTAAGGATAATGGTAATAAAGTGTTAATTTATCGTTTGCCTAATTTGTTTGGTAAATGGTGTAAACCAAATTATAATTCAGTAATTGCAACGTTTTGCCATAAAATCGCTCGAAATGAAGAAATACAAGTTAATGATGAAAATGTAGTTCTTAAATTAAATTATATTGACGATGTAATCAAAGAATTTAAAAATGCAATTTTAGATCAACCTAATATTGAAAATGGTGAACCAAAAGTTCCAAACGTGTATGAAAAGAAATTAGGAACAATTGCTAATTTATTATATCAATTTAAGGAAATTCCTAACGATAAATCTTTACCGAATATCGAAGACCAATTTGAACATGCATTGCATAGTACCTATCTCAGCTATCTACCTGAAGAAAGCTTTAGCTATCCACTAAAAATGAACGTTGACAATAGAGGATCATTTACAGAGATATTTAAGACCATAGATAGAGGACAAGTCTCAGTAAATATTTCAAAACCAGGAATTGTCAAAGGGAATCATTGGCACCATACTAAAAATGAAAAATTCTTAGTTGTTTCTGGTACTGGCGTTATACGTTTTAGAAAAGTAGGACATGATGAAGTGATAGAATATCATGTTTCAGGTGAAAAGTTAGAAGTTGTTGATATACCAGTAGGCTATACTCATAATATTGAAAATTTAGGTGACACAGATATGGTTACTATTATGTGGGTAAATGAAATCTTTGATCCTAATAATCCAGACACATACTTTTTGGAGGTCTAATTAAATGGAAAAATTAAAATTAATGACAATTGTAGGTACAAGACCAGAAATAATTCGCTTATCTGCAACTATAAAAGCGTGTGATAAATATTTTAATCAAGTGCTCGTTCATACAGGACAGAACTATGATTACACATTGAATCAAGTGTTCTTTGAAGATTTAGAATTAAGAGAGCCAGATCATTATTTAGAGGCCGTTGGTAATCACTTAGGTGAAACGATGGGGAATATTTTAGCAAAATCTTACGAAGTATTGGCAGAAGAACAACCAGATGCACTTTTAATTCTTGGTGACACGAATAGTTGTTTAGCGGCTGTTTCTGCTAAAAGACTTAAAATTCCGGTGTTCCATATGGAGGCTGGTAATAGATGTTTCGATCAGAATGTGCCTGAAGAAATAAACCGCAAGATTGTGGACCATGTCAGTGATGTGAATTTACCGTACACAGAACATAGTAGACGTTATTTGTTAGATGAAGGTTTCCAAAAACAAAACATCTTCGTTACTGGTTCTCCTATGAAAGAAGTCTTAGACGAATATGCATATAAAATAGGCGAAAGTAATATTTTAGAAAAATTAGAATTAAAACCTCAAAATTATATATTAGTTTCAGCGCATCGTGAAGAAAATATTGATAACGAAACAAACTTCTTATCACTTATGAATGCAATTAATGATATAGCAGAAAAATATCAAATCCCAGTAATCTATTCAACGCATCCAAGAAGTTGGAAGAAAATTGAAGAAAGAAACTTTAAATTCCATCCTTTAGTAAAACAGTTAAAACCATTCGGCTTCTTTGATTACAATGCACTACAAAAAAATGCATTTGTAGTTTTATCTGATAGCGGAACATTGTCTGAAGAGTCTTCAATCTTAAAATTCCCAGGTGTATTAATTCGTACCTCAACAGAAAGACCAGAAGTATTAGATAAAGGTACAGTCATTGTGGGTGGAATTTCATATGATAATCTTGTGCAATCAGTGGAGTTAGCTAAAGCTATGCAAGAAAATGATGAGCCAATGATTGATGCAATTGATTATAAAGATACGAATGTTTCAACTAAAGTTGTGAAAATTATCCAAAGCTACAAAGATATTATCAATCGCAATACTTGGAGAAAATCATGATTAAACAATTAACAGGTTTGTTAAAATCTTCATCTTCAAAAGAAAAAAATATTAGAGTGAATAAACTAGCTTATGTGAAAAATTCAAATTTTAAAGGAAATAATTATGTAGATAGGTTTTGCAAAATAAGAAATTCTAATATTGGAGAGTATAGTTATATTGGATTTAGTAGTGATTTTAATAATGTAGAGATTGGAAATTATTGTTCTATCTCTTCAAATGTAAAAATAGGATTAGGAAAACATCCAGTCAATCATTTCAGTAGTTCGCCAGTATTCTATTCTAATAACAACCCTTTTGGTATTAGAGAAGCATATTCTTCATTTGATGAAAATCCTAAAATGACAATAATTGGACATGATGTCTGGATTGGTGCGAATGTAATTATTATGGATGGTGTGGAAATAGGAACTGGGGCGGTTATAGCAGCAGGTGCGGTTGTTACCAAAAATGTTTCTCCTTATGAAGTTGTAGGCGGTGTTCCCGCAAAAACTATTAAGAAGAGATTTGATGAAACAACTATTTCACAATTATTAAGTAGCAAATGGTGGGAAATGAGCCCTAAAACATTGAAATCAAAAAACTTTTCTCTAAATAATTTAAAAGTTTCAAAAGAATAGGAAGAGATTAATGAAAATTTTAAATATAGTATCTAGTAATATTGTTCAAGATCCAAGAATTCTAAAACAAATGGAAACAATAAAAAGCATTACTAATACACATTTAATGTTAGGTATGAACAATAAAAACGTTACTAAGGAACGTTTGGAAAAATTAGATTTCCAATATAAATTACTTGGCGAAAGAAATGAAAATAGTTCAATCTTTAGCAAATTGTTAAAGCGCATTAATTTTGCAAGAGGCGTAATAAGACAAATTAAGAGATATAAACCAGATGTGATTCATGCTAATGACTTTGATGTTCTATTGATGGTTTATCTAAGTGGATATAAAAAGGCAAACATTATTTTTGATGCTCATGAGATTTATGCCAAGAACGCTTTTATTAACAAATATGGCATTATTTCTAAAATAGTAGAAATAATGGAAAAACATATTATTGATAAAAGAGTTAATTCATTTATAACTGTTAGTCATGCAGCAAAATCTTATTATCTAGAGAAAGGTTACAAAAAAACACCTTATGTAATAACAAATGCACCAATATTAGACGAATCAATCAAATTATCTAATGATAAATCGGCTAATGAAGTTGTTTATCAAGGACAAATTGTAGCAGATCGTGGTTATGAGGAATTTGTAAAAGCATCCAAAATACAAAATAATAAAAAAGTTAATTATATAGTTAGAGGATTCGGACCACTTGAAAACGATTTAAAAGACTTAATAAAATCTATAGACGCAAATGTGAGAATTGATGAGCCTGTGGAAGTAACTGAACTTGTGAAAAAATTGAGCGAGAGTGATATTGGAGTTGTACTTACTAAACCAGTATCAATCAATTTTGAGTATACTGTTTCAAATAAAATATTTGAATGTATCCATGCTGGCTTACCAGTGATTTTATCACCAGTTAAAGAACATCACTTTTTAAATGATAAATATAATTTCGGTATTGTTATTGATGAAGTTACATCTAAAAACATTGCAGACGCAGTCAATAATCTGTCAGATGATAAGAGGTTATATGACGAATTGCGCGAAAATGCTATTAAGGCAGCTAAAACACTTAATTGGCAAAATGAAAGTAAGAAATTAATAGATTTATATCGAAATAAGTAGATATAGTGGTGACAAAATGAGCAAATCTAAAGATTTTATATATAGTATTATGTCAAATGTTTTATTGATGGTATTGATGCAATTATTTTTAATACCTTTGTTTTCAAAAATGCACTCATCAAAAGAATTTGGGGAGTTTAGATAAAGTCCGTATAATT
>NZ_JAESLK010000059.1:0-3768 GCF_017892585.1 Staphylococcus sp. GDY8P57P
AAGCGCCTTCTCAGTTCAGTCAACTACTGCGAATTTGATAAATAGCATTACTATATAATTTATGTCCCAGACTGATTGATTATAGAGCCACTAAAAAAGATCAATTATCTTATTAATGTTATATGTTATTTTTTATTCATCTTTTATTTTTTTAATGACCAATGATACTGTTTGCAATTATCGAAGTTACTAGTAAAAAGAAAATAATAGATGATTATAGACAATAAAAATTTTTCTGATTCTTGTTTATATATTCTTTACTCACTTTTTTATCAGTACCTTCTAGCAATATATCATTTAATGGAAAGCTAAATTCTGAATACAAACACTTAAATATTTCTGTACTATAGCTTATAATACTACTCAAAGTTCCCCATTTTTTTAATATAAGTGTTTTGCCCCCCCTATTAACCAGTGTTATAATTTTGTTAACGAAAACGATTAACAAAATAATGCACCTTCTCTCTACGTCTACATTTGACGCCTGAGAGATAGGCGGCCTATATTATTTATATCATCTGTTATGTATGAGTGACAGATAACTTCTGATAAGTCATTTTATGTTAATTTATCTGATAAAATATTCTCTCATATATTTAAAATACCAAAGATTCGTAAATTGATAATTTCTAAAATTTTATTTTTTATTTTTATCCCTTTTTTCTTTTAATTTCGCTAAATATTTCGAAGTCTCATCCGTAAAAGTAGATACAATAGCAACGATTACATCTATTATTTTAATTAAAATTTCCACTGCTTAGTACTCCCTTTTAATTTTTATATACTATCTCCTTTTATAGGTGATCTTCCATTAGAAAATTCAATTTTTAAAGAAACATATTCGTCTATTTTAGATGAGTTCATAACTTGAAAATGTAAATGTGGCTCGGAAGAGTTACCAGAATTTCCACATTTACCTATCAAATCTCCTTGGTGTACCTTTTCACCGATTAAAACGTTTATACTAGAGTATTCTAAATGAGCTAAGAGGCTATATTCATTGTGTTTAAGTGATATTAAAACGTAATTTTCAAGTAAATTATTATCTTTTTGTGAGTCACTATCAGGTTATTTATTCTCTATATCTATTATGATGCCATCTTGTGGGGCTATAATATCTTCACTAAAACAATAATAATCCTTATTAATATAGCCAAAATTTTTAAAACTCATATTATTTTTTCTAATAATTAAATCATAAGCATACCTTTGTGATTCATTTGGATAATGATAATTAAATAATTCATTATCTCCACCCCAAAATACTTCCCAGCAACTATTTACAGGCATTATATATTTGTTTAAAGTAATTTTATTTTTGTCTGGATATTTAATTATCTGATCTATCAAAGATACCCTCGCATAGCCAACAATCAGTGACTTTTACCCCATAATTAATATACACCCTAATCATACATCTAAGATGGTATAAAATTAATAACGCTGTTTGTATGATTAGGGTGTACCACAAGTAGACATATAGACAAACATTTTTTTACTTTTTAGTGCTTTTAACATTATCAAAAGGATTACTTAACTTATGTTTAATACTAACTATTTATACTTATTAAAATAGAGTTAAACTTTTATTGAAAGGACTTATTATGATGGCTATAAAATTTATAAGACAATACGATGAAAAGGATTGTGGTCCTACTTGCCTTGCCATGATTTCACAGTTTTATGGTAAGCGTGTGTCCATCCCACGTTTACGCGAATATGCTAAGACAGATAAATTAGGTACAAATTTATATGGTCTCGTACAAGCAGGTAAAAAGATTGGTATTGAGTTAACTGGTGTAAAAGCTGATTCCTTTGATGATTTAAAACAAGCACAATTACCAGTTATGGTACATATTATTAATCAACAAAGTTATGACCACTATATCATTATTGAAAAAATAAAAAATAACACGCTTTATGTTGTCGATCCTGCTAAAGGTAAATATAAGTTATCAAGTACTGAATTTGGAAAATATTGGACTAATATTGCTGTATTAATTGATAAAACAGATGATTTTACTACTGACAATGAATCACCCTCGTATCTTAATATTTTCATTGATATATTTAAAAATAATTATGGGAAGTTGTTATTTATTGCTTTTATCTCACTATTTATTAATGTTGTTGGTATTGTCGGGGCTCTATATTTTAAATTATTAACTGATCATATTATTCCATCCAATGTTCTTACAAATTTACATATTATTAGCTTAGGTATTTTACTTTTATACATAATCAATGCATTCATTAATTATTTAAGGTTTCAACTTATTTTACATTTAAGTTTGAAAATCGATGTTAATTTAATGAAAGATTACTTTTATCATGTTTTACATCTTCCGATGAACTTTTTTGATACACGTAAATCTGGCGAAATCCTACAACGTTTCATGGATACATCTAAAATTCGTGAAGCTTTATCATCTTCAACGGTAACGTTGTTAGTTGATACTTTCATGATTATTATCGGTGCTATATTACTTTATATGCAAAGTCCTTTGTTACTACTGATAACAATTATTTTTATACCTTGTTTTATTATTTGTAGTTACACTTTACGTAAACCTTTTGAAAAATATAATCAAAAGGTGGCTGAAAAGGATGCTGAATTGAGTTCATATTTAATAGAATCTTTTGATGGTAGTAATACTATTAAAAGTTATCAATCTGAAGACGATCGTTTCTACATGGGTACTACTAAATTTAACGGTATTATTAAAAACTTATTAAAACTGGGTAGATTTTCTAATATACAATTAACGGTTAACAACTTTTTAAAATTAACTATCAGTCTTGTTATATTATGGCTTGGTAGTTACTTAGTCATGACAGATAGTATGACGTTAGGTAGTTTATTAGCTTTTAATGCCTTAACTATTTATTACCTTGATCCTATTGAACGTCTCATAAATATTCAACCGACACTGCAATCTTCATTTGTTGCAGCACGTCGTATTGCTGAAATAACTGATTTAGAAACCGAAAATGAATTATATACTTCTAAACAACCTTATACTTTTAAAAACAACATTCGCATTGAAAATTTAGACTTTCAGTATGGCTTTCGAAGTGTGGTATTGAAGGATATTAATTTAAATATTAAAAAAGGGCAAAAGGTTGCTATTGTTGGTGAAAGTGGAAGTGGTAAATCAACTATAGGTAAGTTACTCAATCGCTATTACTCTGCTTCAGAAGGTAATATTATAATTGATAACTATAGTATTGATGATATTGACCTTTCCGACTTACGTAAGAATATAGGCTATGTCTCACAAAATACATTCCTTTTTGCTGATACAATTAAAAATAATCTTTTACATGGTAGCAATAAATACAAAAGTGACGAAGATATCGTTAAGGCTTGTCAGTTAGCCGAATCCCTAGATTTTATACAGAAATTCCCAGATCAGTTTAATACTATGTTAGAAAAAGAAGGCGCTAATCTATCAGGTGGACAATCTCAACGCTTATCTTTGGCACGCACATTTTTAAAAAATCCTGATATATACATTTTTGATGAAGCTACAAGTGCTTTAGATAGCTTAACTGAAAACAAAATTATGGAGCATACCGACTTACTAACTCAACGTGGTAAAACCGTAATTATTATTTCACATAAGTTAAGCACTATAAAAAATGCTGATAATATCTATGTTTTAAATGAGGGTCAAGTTGCTGAGAATGGTACACATGATGAGTTAATTCATTTAAACGGTATATATAAAAATTTATGGCAACTTCAAAGTCAAGTCCAGACTCCTG
>NZ_JAESLK010000006.1:0-72258 GCF_017892585.1 Staphylococcus sp. GDY8P57P
AGGAGTCTGGACTTGACTAATATTGACTATTATTTTTAAAAATCTATAATTGAAAATGAATATCAATTGAAAATGAATATAAATTAAAAATTAAAGGATGATATTATGAAAAGATTATTTGGAATTTTATTATGTAGTTTATTTATTTTGACTGCGTGTTCAGCATCTGTCGATAAAACAAGTAGCTCGATAAAGACTAGAGACTATAAAATTGAAAATGGTAAAACACTGAAAGTACCAGAGAAACCTAAAAGAGTTGCTGTTTTAACCGGATTTTATGTCGGTGATTTTATAAAGTTAGGAATCAAACCAATTGCTGTTTCAGATATAACTAAAGATTCTTCAATTTTAAAACCTTATTTAAAAGGGGTTGATTATATTGGAGAAAATGATGTTGAAAAAGTTGCTAAAGCAAAACCAGATTTAATAGTTGTAGATGCTATGGATAAAAATATTAAAAAATATCAAAAAATAGCGCCAACAGTCCCATATACATACAATAAATACAATCATAAAGAAATATTAAAAGAAATAGGCAAGTTGACTAATAATGAGGATAAAGCCAAAAAATGGATTGAAGAGTGGGAAGATAAAACTAGAAAAGATAAAAAAGAAATTCAAAGTAAAGTTGGTCAAGCAACAGCATCTGTGTTTGAACCAGATGAAAAGCAAATATACATATATAACTCTACATGGGGTCGTGGTTTGGATATTGTTCATGATGCATTCGGTATGCCAATGACAAAGCAATATAAAGATAAATTACAAGAAGATAAAAAAGGTTATGCTTCCATTTCAAAAGAAAATATTAGTAAATATGCTGGTGATTATATATTTTTAAGTAAACCTTCGTACGCAAAATTTGATTTTGAAAAAACACATACATGGCAGAATATTGAAGCTGTAAAAAAAGGACATGTAATTTCATATAAAGCAGAAGATTATTGGTTCACAGATCCCATTACATTAGAACATTTGAGAAGTAAATTAAAAAAAGAAATTTTAAATAAATCTCACTAGAAATAAGTTATAAAAATTTCTTATGTATTAATAACAATATTTTTAAGGAGTGATTAAATGAAACAACTGGATTAACATTTTACACTAAATTTGATAAGCAATATAATCATTGTTATGACAACATTAATATATGTTTTTACATTAACAAATAAAAGCTTTAATGAACTCCCGCCGTCTCCACTATGTAGGGAGTGGGACAGAATTCTTTTAAATTCGTCGTCCACTCCCAGCTTTCTTTGCTTGTAGAATTTTTTAGTGAAATTCTCTTTGTTGGGGCCCCGCCCGCAAGGATGACTAGAACTGAGAAAAGCTTGAATTAAGCGCCTTCTCAGTTCAGTCAGCTACTGCGAATTTGCAAAATAGCTGCATTATATTATTTATGTCCCGGACTCTTTTTGTTTTGTATTTAAACGTTTCTAGGTTAGAATATATAAATGTTGTATTTATTATATAAAATTATTATAATATAATTAAGTCAACGACCATGCGTGGACTTTAAAAAACAAAATCATGTACAGTAGTAGCCGTCTGCTATGAGACTAGGCATTATAATTGAATATCATAGTGTTGATAAAGAGATATGATTAATGAGTGATTAGTCATATCTCTTTTTTACATATGCAAATATACAAATCAAACCATCACACTAATGTGTAATGAACTAAAGTTAACCCTTATAAGTAGAAGAGGTGGTTATTTGAGATATGTGAATAACGAGAAACATAGACATGCTTTAATCAGTCAATTAACTGAGAACCAAAGAGAAATACTGTTTAAGTATTATAAATACAGAAAAAAGAATATATTAATCAATGATATGTATCGCTATTCAGAAGAGTGGGAACTTATCGACTTTAAAGTAAATGAAAATTACCGAACGAGTTGTAATGATACGCCGTTATATTGTGAATGTGGAAAAGAATTAAAGTATCAATATATACTTCGATCAAAGTCAAAAGACACAATTATGAAACTTGGGATTGAACATTTTAAAGAACATAGTGGCATTCCAAATCGTATTGCGTATCAGGTTAGAAAGAATATATTTTTGTTAGATGATTGGTTGGATGATGTACTCTTAAATCATGAGAAATTAATGAATGATTCAGAGTATCATTGTAAAGTGATAAACATGTATAAAGAGTGGACTACAATCTCTGAGTTAGATGTGAAAGAATTTAATGCGAATTCATCAAAGCCTATTACAAGTAAGAATATTGAATTAATTAATGATTTTAAAAAGTATAGTATGGCTTTGCCCACTAACATCGAACAGAAAGTCTTTGCTTTGATTGATTATTTTCATAGAAAGAAATATCTTGCGTATATAGAAGAACTAGAACGAGAAAGACGTATTCAAAGAGAAAAAGAACAGGAAGCATTGAGAAAAGAGCGAGAGTTAAAACGACAGCAATTATTAAAAGAGGCTGAAGCACGTAATAGTCAAAAAAGAAAAATTATGGCAAAAGAAAAGGCAGATAAGATGTTAATTGCTGAATGTAGAGTAAAAATAACAAAGTTATTAGAAGTGCAAAATGTGATTGATATCACTACAATTTATAATGAATGTAAAATAGAGATAGACGAATTATTAAAATCGCATGTTAATACAAAGATTGTAAATGATATCGTAAATTCTATTAATAGATACACGATGTATACTGTGAAGTTCCAAAACAATAAGCTATTTAAAGCGTGGACTAAGCGTTTTTGATAAGCAACATAGTCATATCCAAAATATATTGAATGAGCGCAACTAAATTATATTATATTTATTAGTCTTGAAATATTTAATAAAAATGTTATAATATAAATGTCAACGACAATGCGTGGACGTTATAAACCGAAATACATTGCATAGCTAAGAATAAGTTTTAAATAACTTAGGAAAGAGAGTAAGTAGGACTTGTTCTCTTTTTAGTCAACGGTCGTGCGTGGACTTTAAAACAAGTACATTGATTATCGGATTTGAAATGCAAATTTCAATAAATGTAGACGAAGCGTTAGAACGAAAGGTTCTAACGCTTTTTAAAGATTCTTCAACATAAATAATATGATAATGCTATTTGGAAAATTTGCAGTAGCTGACTGAATTGATAAGATACTTAAATTAAGCTTTTCTCAGTAAAGTCGGTCCTCAGCAAAGAGAATTTCATAAAGAAATTCTACAAGCAAAGCAAGCTGGGGTTCGGGGCCCCAGCAACGAGAATTTCGAAAAGAAATGCCACGAGTAGAGAAAGCTGTGGTTCGGGGCCCCAGCAAAGAGAATTTCGAAAAGAAATTCCACGAGTAGAGAAAGCTGGGGTTCGGGGCCCCAGCAACGAGAATTTCATAAAGAAATTCTACAAGCAAAGCAAGCTGGGGTTAAAAAGGATTTAAAATTTTGCACCACGCTTCAATGATGTTACATCCAATTTCGATGTGGTATATATAGTAAGCAGACTAAAGTCAGCATGATGAACTAAGACAACTCGTTAGTAAAGGAGCTGTTGAAATATGGAATTATTAACGAAAGCGATTAGTTTTATGATGTCATCTCTTTCTACATGGCTAGGAAGTAAAGATTTATTAAAAGATGTCGGAAAATTATTTGATAAAGATCACAATTGAAAGTAAGTCAACGTATCGTTTTAGGCATATGTAAAAACAAAAAAACTAGCATTTACTGTTTCAATAAATGAAACACGTAAATGCTAGTTTTGCTATTAGTTATCGTTAATTTTTTTACCATCTGTACGATCTGATTCGCCTTTGTCTTTATGCGCGTTAGGATTGTCTTTTTTGTCAGAACTTTTCTTAACATTGTCTACTGGGTCATCATTATTACCGCATGCCCCTAATAATAAAAAACTTGAAAGCAGTACAAAAGCTACTTTTTTCATATGTGTCACCCTTTGTTTAATTATATTTAATATCTAATTGATATAAATAATATTAATATAAGTATGTCACACTTTTCTAAAAATTCAACAGTTAATAATAATTTATAAATTCAATTAAATCGAATAAATGAGATAAGCTACGTCATTGTTATCTCATTCACTGAGTGACAAGGCTAGTTACAGTGAATATAGAAAACACACTATTTCACTATTAATTAATTTGTACTATTAACTGTCTCATTAGTATTACTTTCTGCTGATGTATCATTACTTCTAAACTGTCCATTTGCACTATCTACAGAATAACTTTGGACCTGATTATCATCTGCTTGATTTTCAGCATTTGACTGGTCTTCAGCACTTGAGTTGTTGTCTGTAGTAGCATTCTCGTTTGAACTGTTGTGATCGCCATTATTAGAGTTGTTATTTATATTTCTGCCATTTTGATTATAAGATTGGTTTGAGTTGTTTGATTGATTTGAATTTTGATTATTGACTGCATTGTTTTGTGTAGTTCCTTGTTGTGTAGAAGGTGTTTCATTAGTTGATTGTTCAGCGGTTGGTTGTTCTTGTTGTGTGTCTTGCTGTTCTTGAGTATTTGTTTCATTATTAGCTGATGTTTCTTCAGAGCGATTTTGTTCTTCTTGAGTAACATTACTATCATCTTTATCGTTGTTATTATCTTTTTTGTCTTTGCTTTGTTTATCCTTATCTTTATCTTTTTCTTTAGACGATTTATCCTCTTTAGATTGTGTTGCGTGATTTTCAGATGGATTGTTACTTTCAATCATTTTATGAATGCCTAAAGCAAGCATGCTAAGTAAAATAATCGTAATAGCCATTGCGAAATATTTTAAATAGTTTTTATTTTTAAAAACTGCCACAATAGCGAATAAAATTAAAATAATCGCTATGATTAATAATACCGTGCCTGTATAGAACAACAGTTTCTCCATAGGCTACCTCCATTTAATTTACATTATTAATTGTATTGTACTACACATATTATTAAATACATATTACCTTGTAATTAACATCTAATTACTATTTGAAAACAGTAGTGTAAAGGCTTTATGTATCACATTAATTGACTCTATCGTAAATGTTAATCTCCTCATTCTCTTTGCTGACAGAAACATATAGTTTTTCATCATTAAGTTGTGTTTCATTCGATGTTTGATTTAAGTCGATTTCTGCTAATATTCTAAATGCACCATTATGATAAGGTTCAACTATAGAGATTTCATTTTCATATGCTTGAACCATTAATTGTCTATGTGATTGATTATTAATTTTCCAGTTAGTCATATATTCACCTTTTTCATAAAAATAAAACTACGTTAGTCATAGTCTAACGTAGCGGTTTAATTATTTAAAACTTTGTTCTATCTCCGTGAAAGCTTTGTTAGTAATCGTAATATCGTCAATTCTATCTGCTGTTAGTTGTCCATCTAGATAACCATAATCAATGAGTACTTTACAATTCTCTAAAAAATCATCATATTCACGATCACAGAAATAATCATCTTGTGTTTTTATACTATTACCAAAATAATTTGCTTCATTTTCTGACTGACCTTCATTAGAACGTTCCATATATAATTTATAAAATTTCGCTATTGTATATTTTTGTTCTTGAGTTAATGTTTCTAACATAACACGTTCCCCCTCACTATAGTACTTTATACCCAATTTAAATAGGGGTGAAAACGTAGTGAGGGTAGCTTAGCACCTGAGAATAGATTATTGAGCGTTTTCGATGCCTTGATTAACTGCTTTGGCAAATTTGTAGAACGTACGGGTGTAGTTGTCTGGATTCGATCTTGTTTGTTGATCCAGTTGTTTATCTTTAAAAAACAGTGCACGTTGTCCGGTTGTTAATTCAAGTTGTACGCCGGTATCATTGTCATTTCTATTAATGATATTGGAGGATGATGTTGCCTCAACACCTTTAGGACTCTTTTGAACTGTGAAACCTTTACGTTTTAATGATTTTGTTATTGATTTGGCTAATTGTTTATCTTTGCCGCCAACGTAAACAATTGGATCTTCACCTGCATAGCCATGAATGGATATAGTCTCTTCGGAGTGGTCCAACATTTTTAAGAGGGTTGGTTCATCAAATACAGTTGAAGTAATATGCAAACGTTCATTATGTTTAGGCATTAATCCTTCAAAAGTATAAAAATCATAGTTACCTAGATTGGCCACACGACGAGCGAGTTCAGTCGTACCCGGTTCAATACCGCCACCGTGAATGGCCGTAACAAGGATGTGATTATCTTTGCGGTTTTTTGTTTTAACACGCCAGTCTTTACCTTCTGTTGTATCATCTTTTAATTCTTGAAAATTTGAATAATAATCTAGTGAGCGATTTTGTTTTTCTTCACGCGTTTTATAGAGTATAAATGCAATCGCTATAATAGCAATAATTAAGACAGTAACAAATAAATAATATACTTTTGAATACCAGTTTTTTCTTTTTCTCATACGACCTTCCTTTTTAAATGAAATAATAAAATGTGTAAATTAACTTTTATATTATAAATTATATTACTCATAAGCTCAAATATTGTTTAATTTTAAAAAATAAGTAAATAGTTAAATAGGGAGGAATAACATTGACTAAATTAACTATTCAATCAGCACAACCGCATCATCAAGAAGGGGGACAATTAATATATGCGGCAATAGACGACATGGCCCCGATTATACTAGGTAAATCTAAAGATAAAGAAATTGTTGAAGACTTACAACGATTATGGCAAAATCATGCGAATCGATTTAGTCATGATATGTCATTTGTGGCTTTAGAAGGTGACCAAGTTCTTGGTGCAATCACGTGCAGTCCTTTAAAACAAATTGATGAGGCGTTGATACCAACCGTACTTCAAATTATTTCAATGAATAAAATTAAACCCTTCAAGTCTATCATCACACACCCAAAATCGTTTTATTCACTTGTTACGATGGATGAAGGCAACGAAGATGAATATCATATTAGTATGCTAGCGACGATGCCTAATGCCAGAGGGAAAGGTGTCGGTCAACAACTTATAAATGTTGCAGAACAAAAAGCTAAAGCATCAGGATTTAGTAAACTATCGTTAACAGTAGTGAAAGATAATAAAGCAGCATTGAAATTGTATCAAAAAATGGGATTTGAAATTGTTGGAGAAATTAATCATAAACCATACTATCTTTATAAAATGAGAAAAGAAGTAAATAAAGCATAACATCATCGGGTGCGGGAGAGGAATCAAGTAAATGCTTTATCCGTACTCAGCTTGCTTAACTTGTAGAATTTCTTAGTGAAATGCTCTTTGCTGGGGCCTCGCCGTCAAGGATGACTAGGTTTGAATAATGCTTGATTTAAGCGCATTTTCAAATCAATTAGCGATTGCCAAGATAACAAGGAAGCTGAAACATTTTATAATGTCCTAGCCTCATGTTAGCTACTCTCTATGTCTATTCAACTCAATTTTTACTAATTACGCTTGTACTTATCATATTTACCGTTAGCTATATCTTGTTCGCGTTGTTGAATTGTTTCATATACTTCATCAGCATCATCACCATCATAATAACCTTCTTCAATGGCGTGTTTTGTTTGAAGTTCTCCTGAAGATAAGCCACCGTTATATTTCTTTCTCAAAGCGTCAACATACTCATCCTCATTAGTGGCAGCATTGATTTCTGCATTAGGATCATCTATATCATCTGTCTCAGAAGTTTGGTTTGATTGATCATAAATTGATTTTTCTTGTCCACGTTCAACGCGTAATGAGCTTTCGTATGCAGCGCTTGCAGGACCTTCCATCACATTACCTTGAGGAATGACGCCATTAGCTACCGCGCTATTGTATGCAGCAATTTTTTCTATTTCAGTATAGTTATTACTATAAATCACTGTTTCTAATGTTGCTCGATCAGTTATATTTTGAACATCAATTTGCTTAGTGTCTTGGGACACTGAGTCTTGTTTATTAGACGAGTGGTCGTCATTACTTTGTTGCGTGGATGGATGATCACTTTGCGCATCTTTATTTGACGATTTAGCACTAGACTGTTGATTGTCTTTCTCTTTATCATTATCTTTGTTATCTTGAGATGTTGTCTTAGACTTAGAATGATCGTTTTCCTTGTCTTAGTTTGAAAAGCTACAGCCTGCTAATAGAAATAGGCTTAATAATAATGTAAATAAAACTTTTTTCAATATAGTCACTCCTAAATTTAATATATTATTATTTTATAATGAAATAGATATTGAATGTTTTTATTTTTTGAAAATATTTTCAAAAACAAATTTACATAAAACATACAGTAACTTCACTGATATTTTACAAAATAATGGTAAATATGAAGTGAATAGGATGTGAGATAACATGAATAAAAAATTATTAAAAAGGTACTTTGATAACAATGATTTTAAAGCCATTGCGATTGTGGTAGGTACTAAAAAAATGGTGATGGAAAATGATATTCATTTAGATTATGAAAATGAAATTATTATCTATCCGCTAAAAAATTGTACACGTATTATCCCGTTTAGTTCTATTTCGTATATTGATTTATTAGAAGAAAACGAGCATTTCATTAATTATTTCAAAGAAACAGTGTAATCCAAAAAGCCTGAGACAACAATCGATGTCTCAGGCTACAACTATATGTTAGCAGTAGTACAACGAAATAAAATTTGAAAAAATTTTATTTCTGTCACACTCCCTTGCGATATCTATTTAGTATTGTTTAACTAATTGGAGTTGGTAATCATCGGTGAAGTTGTCTACTAGGGCATAAGGGGAAATGATAAGTAATCCATGTTCATTAATAGCATTTTTACTTACACCATATTTGTATGCCTGATAAATAATTTTAGTGCAGTATGTAAATCTTTCGCTCTTAAGATTTAAAGTGACTAAATAGGTTTTATCTGTATCTTTATAGTGCGTTTCAGCCCACTTGGCAGCTTTCTCTCCAGCACCTGGCATAGTACAACGATAAATTTTAATCCAATCATCCTTTCCTTCACCAAATCGTTGTTTGAAAGAATGGAAGGATTCAGTAATGGGTTCATCACCTGGACCTTCTATTTGTAAAACAGTATCATGATCTAATGCAATACTTGAATGTCCAAAGAATCCAAATAAAACTGGCCCCTTAGTAAGTATGATATCACCTGGCTGTAAATCAAAATCATCTTCGGTTGGAGAGAGTACTTTTGTATCATCTGTATGCGCGATTGCATGCGTCGAATAAGGTAGAAAAGTAATTAATATTACTAATTGTATTTTTATAAATGAAGAAATTAGACATTTCATTTTTGTACTCCTTAGTAATTATTAAATATTTATGAATATTGCATATAGATAATAATAAAAAAGGCGTGCGACAATGAATGTAATAAGATTCCTGTCACACTCCCTAATTCACCGCTATAATATACCGAATATGAATACATAGATTAATAATGCAAATCCGAAAATATAAAATATGACGGTAAAGCCTAAGTATGATTCTTTGCGTTCTTCTTTTTTAGATTTAAGTAATAAGCCCAATATAATTGAGGCTGCTACTACGAAAATGATCCCGAGCCATAATAATATGGTTAAATGCAAACTCATGTGTAAGCCTCCTAAATATTAATTTAAAAAAATGTATATACCATAGGATAAATGTAGTATAGAAGCATAACAATATTAATTAGAAAAATCACTTCGCTAACTATGTTCTTACAAATAAGGGCAGTGCTCAAACTTAATATAATGGTAATGCCACTAACCGTAAGTCCTGGAACTAGCCAAAAGAAATCATCTAAATCTGGATTATAGGTGACAACGATATTAAAGCCCAGAAATAAAAGTGTCATAAAAATATTTATCCAAAAAATTTTATTATTATTCATGGGTGTCACCTCTTTATAATTCGTTAAACTTACTAACATCATATCATTTATTTTATACCGGTAACACGAGTTAATCAAAGTAATTAAATGTTTTTATCTTAATATTGAAATTTGGTAAAAATTTAGTTGCTTATATTTGGAAAGTAAGCAATAATGAATATCAAACTAATATGACAACATTTGTAAATACAAAAAGCCAACCGCTATAAAGCAACGGTTGACATCATATCTCTTATTAAATTGAAAATTGAGTTGAATAGTTATTTTCAAATTCATATATGCTGCACAATTAAATAAACGCACCTCGAATGATTCACTTAATTGTAACAATTACAACAAGATACCATTAAATAAATGATAAATTTAGTGATTATTTATTGGGTTAATGATTTAATAATCTTAAACAGTATATTAAATGTAAGACATTATATACTACAAATAAGCAAAATAAATGCTAATTACATATTAAAGTTGAGTTATATTATATGTTTAGACAAAATTAATAATGAAATATTCAAAGAAAGCATAATTAAACTGAGGAGGGGGAACTATGACATTTTATGATTTTGTAATTGGGTTTATTAACGATGATACGCCTCTTGGAAGTTTAGCTCAGTATATCGAGAATGACGGTGAGTTTCCGAAACATGAACGAAATAATCAAGTCATTAGAGCGTACGTTATGTCAAACTACGTCGATCACCAACTTATTGAAAGTACAAATAGAGCAATAAGTTTATATAAATTAATTTGAGTGAGCGTAATACCAATTTTGCGTGTTTAACGCATTCCACACATCTTTAGTTTTAAAGTTAATTTCATTATTTTTTATTGAAAAAGGTTCAATAATATTTCTGTCCATCCAAGAATTAATTAATTCTTGAGGAACACCATCTAATAACATGTCTGTTTTGCTTATGATTAAACATTCCCAATCTAACGAGAGCTTATTTGGATTAACATAATTATATTCATTATGATTGCTCATCAATGACACTCCTTTTAGAATTGTGAATCTTATAATAATTTATACCCATCATGACGGTATTCAAACCACTTTATAAATTTTTTCGATGTTCTTGTTTTTGAAAATTAAAAAATTAATGTATACTATTACTCGAAAATTCAATTGTGCTTAAGCATTAGTAGTAACTAGTAACACTATCGATAAAAGTGAATGATTAGAAGCAAAATTTACGTTTGAGGTGTATATAATGGTAAAAACACTCTATTTAATGAGACATGGACAAACAATGTTTAATCTAAGAGGCAAGGTGCAAGGGGCAAGTGACTCTCCTCTAACAAACTTAGGCATCGCTCAAGCTAAACAAGCAAGTCAATATTTTGAGGCACATCACATTTCATTTGGAAATTTATATTCATCAAGTTCGGAACGTGCATGTGATACGTTAGAATGTGTTGTACCTGATCAAGACTATAAGCGCCTAAAGGGACTTAAAGAATGGCATTTTGGGATTTTAGAAGGGGAAAGTAATGATTTATTAAATTCAAATTATGATGTCGAAGATGCATTTGGAGACCGTTTGGTTGTGTTTGACGGAGAATCTAAGGAAGAAGTTGAGGCGCGTTTTATCGGCACTTTAACCGAAATTATGCGTACCACAGATAGTGATACTAATTTAGTTGTCAGTCACGGAACGACACTTGATGTTTTTTTAAGAAAAGTTATTGGAGATGTAGCAGCAACGCAATACTTTATTGGAAATTGTCATATTTTAAAATTTACATATGACAATAACGCATTTCAATTTATAGAAAAAATTGATCCAGAAAATGGTGATATTTCTAAACATGAAAATTAAATTGGTTCATGAAGGGAGTGGGACAGAATTCTTTTGAATTCGTCGTCCCACCCCCGCAAGGATGACTAGAACTGAGAAAAGCTTTATTTAAGCGCCTTCTCACTGCGAATTTGCTAAATAGCATTATTATATTACTTATGTCCCTCCCCCTTTTTAGTGTGCTATTTAGAATGAGTCCTTAGCGCATATACAACAGCACTTTTAAAATAGTAAATGGAACATTTTTTGAAGTATCATTAATGCAACGATAACAATGATAATGCTTGATATTTTATTTAATATTATCAATAATCGACCTGACTTATCAAAGTGACCCACACTGCGTCCAGCAATTGCTAAAAAGATAAACCACAACCATGAAATACTAATCGTCGCTATAGTAAAAGCTATCTTTTCAGAACCGGTGTAGGCAGAGGCACTTGTACCAATCACTCCAATTGTATCCATAATTGCATGTGGATTAAGGAGTGAAACAGAAAGGGCGAAGCTTATTTGCTTAGCAGGTGAGATTCCCCTCTGATCATCTAAATGCGTACTTTGCTCATGCCACAATGACCATGCCATATATAGTAGAAATATTAATCCAATGATGTATACTACAATTTGGAGCAATGGAAATGACATAAGGATTAAAGATACACCTATGACAGCTAATACTATGAGTAAAGAATCACATAGTCCAGCTGTAATTACAGCAGGCAGTGCACGCCGAAATTTCGTTTGATTAGCACCTTGGTTAAAGACAAATATATTTTGGGCACCTAAAGGTAGTATTAAGCCTATTGCCAATAAGAGCCCGTGTATAACAGCTTGTATCATTTTATACCCCACATATAAGCAATTTTGAATCAACAAATTCTGAAAATTTAGAATATAAAATTCATTATAAAGGTCACATATGAAATGTCTAGAAAAATGTTAAGCAATTATGAAAAAGGGTTAGACAATATCATATAATAACCAATGTACATCAAAATAGTCATCACCAATTTTTGAAGATTTCGCTTCAAGTCCTAATGTTTCAAATCCTAAAGTTGAGAAAAAGATTTTACCGGTAATGTTATTAGACGTCACACATGTCATTAGTTTTTCGATATTACGAGATTTGGCATGATCTAAAGCAGCTTTCATTAAATCTTGAAGTGTTGTTTCATCCTTTTTATCAAGAAAGAATAAATTCTCTAGAATGGCTTTATGAGAAGTTCCAACTTGTTTTAACTGACGTAATGTCACACATGCAACAAGTTTATCATCCTTGAATGCACCGATTATATTACAAAATGCTTCATCATCAGAAAGTATTTGATTCAGGTCATCATTAGAGATATTCTCGAGGTATACTTTATCCCATGAATAAGTGTGGGAATTGCTTGATAATAATTGAGTATAATATGCTAAGTCATTTTGTTTTAGTATACGAATCGTTGTCATTATGTCCTCCTATACCTATCATAGGTCACAGTTCTATAATCGCAAAATTTGTATGATTAATAGGTCAAGCTCAAAAAAATTGATGTAAAAACAATTTTATTATAAACTATTTGAGATTTAATATGTATAAATGTTTTATAAAGTTATTTATTTACTGTATTTATAGAATAACTTAAATCTGAAAATTTCACAAAAAAAGAAGACACAAAAATTCTAGAAAAAAGAATTTTTGTGTCTAAAGCTAAGACAAGTGATTAAATTAATTATTTGTCTATTTATTTAAAATGCAATTATTCTACAACTTCCACATTTAAGTCAACGTCGATATTACCACGTGTTGCTTTAGAATATGGACAGAATTCATGTGCATCTTGTAAATATTTTTCAGCGTCTTCTTGAGATAATACATTTTTTACTTTAGCATCGATTGCTACACTTAGTTTTGGACTTTCTGCATCAGGATCATCTTCAAGGCGTACAGTTAAAGTTACTTCTGGCTCAGCGCCACGCACTTTATTTTGTTTTAAGATAAGGTCAAATGCACCATTAAAGCATGAAGCGTAACCAGCTGCAAATAATTGTTCAGGGTTAGTTGCTTTTCCGTCCGCTTGTTGTGGTGGTAATACATCTACATTTATTGCATTATCGTCAGTGTTTACATGTCCTTTACGTCCACCAACGTTTGTTGCTTTTGTTTCATATTGAACTGCCATTATTATTACCTCCTAAATTCGTATACAATCATTATCTACCCATTTATAAAATATTAAATCATTAAATAGTAAATTAATCGATAAAGTAAGTTACTTGAGGTTGGAGATAGACTGACAATAGTTTAAAATAAATGCAAGTTTAATTTAGGAAGAAGGAAACTTTATGACTAACGTTGAAGTGGCTGCAACAGTAGCTCCGAATCAATTATTGGATACAGCAACACTAGATGATATTCAGGTCTTTAGTGAAGATATGGATATACTAGAATTACGAATTGATCAATGGAAACAACAACATCTTGAGTTACTTGAATCCAATCTCAAGCGTCTACAAGATATGAATTTGAGCGTTAAAGTTTTAGTAACATATCGTACGCTGTCACAAGGTGGCCAAGGTGAAATGTCGTATGAAAGCTACATGGCTTTATTGAACAACATTATCAAAGGTCATCATTGCCATATGATTGATATTGAATGGGATAGTGATTGTGATGTCAGTGCATACCGAGATTTAGTCAACTTAGCACATCAAAACAATAAACAAGTTGTCATTTCATATCACAATTTTGAAGAAACGCCTGAAACAGATATATTAAAATTTACTTATTATAAAATGAATCAATTCAATCCTGATTATGTCAAAATTGCTGTGATGCCTCATGGCAAAGAAGATGTGGTTACGTTACTTGAAGCAATGGCAGCAAGTGCAGATACATTAGATGCGAAAGTGATTGGTATTTCAATGTCTAGTACTGGTTTAGTGAGTAGAACTGCGCAAGGTGTATTTGGTGGTACAGTATCATATGGATGTTTAGGTGAACCTCAAGCGCCAGGACAAATACATATCAATCGTTTAAAACAGCAATTACTATTTTATGAGAATCATTAATAGACATTTGAAATTAAGTGGTAAAGGTTTTATAATTGAGAAGAATTATCAATAATAAGGGGCGATAATTGTGGAACTACAAGAAGCAATTGCTTCAAGAAGAAGTATTAAGAAATTCAAACATGATATGACTATAGATGATAATAAGCTTTATCAAGCGATTGAGAAAGCAGCAGATGCTCCAAATCATGGAATGCGAGAACCATGGAGAATTATCCATATAGCTAAGGATAGATTAGGGGAGATGAGTAGAGATGTTACGCATTTTGCTTTTCCAAATGACCCTGATAAACAAGAAGACCACTACCAGAATGTGACTAATTTGGGTGGCATGTTAGTACTCGTGCTTAAAACAGATCCAAGACAACGACAAAATCGCGAAAACTTCTTTGCGATGGGTGCGTATGCTCAAAATTTAATGCTACTATTGCATGAACAAGGTATTGGTACATGTTGGAAGACACCACCTTATATTTTTGAACCTAAAGTTCGAAAAGTATTTGGTGTACAAGGAGACGAAATTATTGCAGGTTTCCTATATTTAACAGATTTAGAAGAAGTGCCACCAAAAGCATCACGTAAAAATAAACATTTAATTTCTAAGTATTAGAATGAACGGAGAGAGTGGGACAGAAGTAAAATAAATTCGTCGTCCCTCTTTAGGAAAGAGAATTTCTTGATAAAATTTTCTTCACTTGGGCACGGTGGCAATCATGACTAGGTTTGAAAGAAATTGATTTAAGCGCATTTTCAAACCAGTGAGTTATTGCTAAAACGATAAGAGTCCGGGACATAAAGTTCTTGGATAAGTAAATAAAGACAATTTCTATTAAATACAAAGTATTTTGGCGAGACTCTTGCGTTGATTATTAATGAACATAAGTGCTAGCGCACTTATGTAAGAAATTCTAAAGATGAACTACGAATGACGTTGTGTGACGCCTGAGGGAGTAGGATAAGTGTCGAGACCGCGGCTCGACCCATCCCCCTAGGCAAGCATCACAACAGAATGAGTAAATGTTCATCTAAGAATTTCTTTAGAGGACTACAGGCTGAAGCTGTCCCATAAGAAGGGCCCCAACACAGAGAAACTGAGTTAATCAGTTTCTACAAGCAAAGCACGTTGGGCAAGCGAGCCAACAATACGGAGTATTGTAAATAAAGAAGCCAGTAAATGAATTTGTTAAAACTCATTTACTGGCTATTTCTCTAGGAATTATGTCCCAGACTCTTATTTGAGTTAGAAGCTGACCAAAAGACAAACTTATCTCAAGTTCAGTCAACTACGCCGTAATATAACGACTAAATGTTTAAATTATTTTTCGTTGCTACGTCTTATTTATTAAACGTTTCGTCTAAAAATGATTCTACTTGCTCAGGTGATTTAGCATTTGCAGAATGTAAATGTGCGCGTTTATTACCATTTTCAAATACTAATAAACTAGGGATACCCATTACATCATTTTCTGCAGCTACATCTTCAAGTTCATCACGATTTACAGTGTACCAATCGTAATCGTTATACTTTTCAACGATTGGATCAATCCACATATCCATTGCTTTACAATCAGGACACCAACCGGCTTCAAATTTAACGATAACGGGTTTATCACTTTCGATTGTTGATTTAAACGCATCAGTTGTAGTAATACTTTGCATAATAAACGCTCCTTTTAATTAATACTAAATGTATTATAACGAATAATTTACTTTAAATGAAAAATTAAGCTTAAAATATAGAGCGTTTACATAGATTATCTGATATATTTAAAATAAGACGAAATAGGAGGTTACATCTGAATGATTAAATTTTATCAATATTCAAATTGCACAACTTGTAAAAAAGCAGCAAAATTTTTAGATGCGCATGGCGTAAGTTATGAACCGATTGACATTGTACAACACACACCAACTAAAAAAGAGTTTGAAGATATTATCGATAAAACAGGTGTAGAAGTTAATAAACTATTTAATACGCATGGTGCAAAATATAGAGAATTAGGTTTAAAAGATAAATTAAAAGATTTATCTACTGATGAAAAATTAAATCTATTAGCTTCTGATGGCATGTTAGTTAAACGACCACTAGCTATTTCTGGAGAAAACATCACATTAGGATTTAAAGAAGATCAATACAAAGAAATTTGGTTATAGTTTAAAATTACAAATTTTATTTATATAAATTATTGTAACTTTTACTTTAATAGTTGAATGAAACCTTACTGTATGGCATCATTAAATTGTAATTATTTTTAGGAGGGGATTCTCGTGGCAGTACCGAGCGAATTAAAATATTCAAAAGAACATGAATGGGTAAAAGTTGAAGGCAACACAGTAACAATTGGTATCACTGAATACGCACAAGGCGAATTAGGTGACATCGTATTTGTTGAATTACCAGAAGTTGATGATGAAATCAACGAAGGGGATACTTTTGGTAGTGTAGAATCAGTTAAAACTGTTTCTGAATTATATGCGCCAGTATCTGGTAAAGTTGTAGAATCAAATGAAGAATTAGAAGATAGTCCTGAGTTTGTTAACGAATCACCATATGAGAAAGCATGGATGGTTAAAGTTGAACTTAGCGATGAAAGTCAATTAGATGAATTATTATCAGCTGATCAATATAAAGAAATGATTGGTGAATAATTAATTTAAACTCCTTGATTGCGATCATGGAGTTTTTATTTTGTCTTTTTATCTATAAAGTAATCATCTCAGTTTGGTATGGCGTCTATAATTGCGTACATTGTTAAGTAATTGTAAATGATGTTTAAGGTATGCGCGTTCTGTGAAGAAGTAACTGATTGTTTATTATCGACTTAGAAGGTGGATTAACATGGCAATTTTAAATAAAGTTATAATTGTTGAAGGCAAATCTGATAAGAAGAGAGTACAACAAGTCATCGCTGAACCTATCAATATTATTTGTACGCATGGTACAATGAGTATTGATAAATTAGATGACATGATTGAAACATTATATGACAAGCAAGTCTTTGTGCTAGCAGATTCAGATGACGAAGGTGAAAAGATAAGAAAGTGGTTTAAACGTCATCTTAGTGAATGTGAACACATTTATGTTGATAAAACATATTGTGAAGTTGCTAGATGTCCCAAGAACTATCTTGCGCATGTATTGAGTAAACATGGCTTTACAGTACGTAAAGAAAAACGTCTAATTCCCAATTTAACGACTGAAAGGTTAGTAATCATGCATGAGTAAATCTATAGAAATTGAAGATATTAGTGAGAATTTTAATAAAGATAAACACCTCATTTTCGGATACACACCGATGTGTGGTACATGTAAAATGTCTGAGCGAATGCTCGATATTGCGAATGAAATACTACATTTACCCGTTAAAAAAATCGATTTGAATTACCATCCTAAATATAGTGAACGTAACAAAATTATGTCAGTACCTGTTCTAATTGTTATGAATAAGGACATAGAGGTAGATAGAATTTATGCATTTCAATCTGTACCTTATTTGTTAGAAAAATTAAAATAATTGTTGACGAAATTATAGTGCAATGGTAGGATATAAATTAATTAAATAGTGCGAAAACTCTTATCAAGAGAGGTGGAGGGATGTGCCCTATGAAGCCCGGCAACCGTCTAATATTAGAAATGGTGCCAATTCACATAAAGTTAATTACTTTAGAAGATGAGAGAAAGATGAATCAATGCTTTCTCAACTTAATCTAAAGTGAGAAAGCATTTTTTTAATTACATAATGAATTTTAAGGAGGCACTAAACGTGATTGAGTTAAATCAAGTTGTTAAACGCTATCACACAAAAGATAAGGATGTACTAGCAGTTGATCACGTTAACTTAAATATAGAAACGGGCTCTATTTTTGGAGTTATCGGATTCTCTGGTGCTGGTAAAAGTACGTTAATTAGAATGTTCAATAATCTAGAAGCGCCTACATCTGGCGATATTATTATAGATGGCGATAATATTAACAAACTTTCAAAAGCAGAATTAAGAAAAAAACGTCAAAAAGTAAGTATGGTATTCCAACACTTTAACTTATTATGGTCAAGAACGGTACTTCGCAATATTATGTTCCCGTTAGAAATTGCAGGATACTCTAAAGGTAAAGCAATTGAAAGAGCACGAGAATTAATTGATCTTGTTGGTTTGAAGGGACGAGAAAATGCTTATCCTTCTGAATTATCAGGTGGTCAGAAACAAAGAGTCGGCATCGCACGAGCTTTGGCAAACGCACCAGATGTTCTATTATGTGACGAAGCTACTAGTGCATTAGACCCACAAACAACAGATGAAATATTAGACTTACTGTTAAAGATTAAAGCGCGCGAAAATCTTACAATTGTGATCATCACACATGAAATGCACGTTATCAGACGTGTTTGTGATGAAGTAGCAGTTATGGAAAGCGGACGTGTGATAGAGCAAGGTAAAGTAACGCAAGTATTTGAAAATCCACAACACGAAGTGACTAAACGCTTCGTGAAAGATGATTTAGATGATGATTTTGAAGAATCTATCCAACATCTTGAACCGTTAGATTCAGATGCTTATATCGTTAGACTTAATTTCAATGGTGATAATACGACAGAACCCGTTGTTTCGTACATAAGTAAAACACATAACATTGATATCAATATTCTTGAGGCAAATATTAAAAACACACGTGGCGGTGCAGTAGGCTTCTTAGTGGTTCACATACCACATATTGCTGAAACAGAATTTGAGACATTTAAAGAAGATTTACATCAGCAACATGTAAATGTGGAGGTGGTTAAGCATGGATAAATCATACGGTGATATTTTTAAAGAGATGATTACAATGCCTAACGTCCAGTGGCCAGAAGTATGGCAAGCCATTTATGAAACGCTTTATATGACTATTGTGTCGACGATTTTCGCATTTATTTTTGGTTTGATTTTAGGTGTACTTTTATTTCTATCAGCCAAGAGTAATTCGAAAGGTGCTAGAGTCTTTTATAGTATCGTTTCATTTATAGTTAACCTGTTCCGAGCAATTCCATTTATCATCTTAATCTTGTTATTAATTCCATTTACAAGTGTCTTACTCGGAACAATCAGTGGTCCAACGGGTGCTTTACCAGCATTAGTCATCGGCGCAGCGCCATTCTATGCAAGATTAGTTGAAATTGCTTTTAAAGAGATAGATAAAGGTGTTATAGAAGCGGCTTGGTCAATGGGAGCAAGTACTTGGACGGTTGTTCGTAAAGTACTATTACCAGAAGCAATGCCAGCACTCGTTTCAGGTATTACCGTAACAGCAATCGCATTAGTTGGATCTACTGCAATTGCAGGTGTTATTGGTGCAGGTGGTTTAGGTAACTTAGCTTACTTAACAGGATTTACGCGTAACCAAAATGATGTCATTTTAGTTTCAACTGTATTTATTTTAATTATCGTATTTATAATCCAATTTATTGGGGATTGGATTACAAATAAAATTGACAAACGCTAAAAGAAAAGAGGAATGATTTAATGAAAAAACTTTTAAGCTTAATTTTAGTACTAACATTAACTGTCGTTTTAGCAGCTTGTGGCAATGGTAGTGGTGACAAAGATAAGAAAATCGTTGTAGGTGCATCTCCAGCACCACACGCTGAAATTCTAGAAAAAGCGAAACCTTTACTTAAAGAGAAGGGCTATGATCTAGAAATTAAAACAATTAACGATTACACAACACCAAACAAATTGTTAGATAAAGGTGAACTAGACGCGAACTATTTCCAACACGTACCTTACTTAAAAACTGAAAGTAAAGAAAAAGGATACAAAATTGAAGATGCAGGTAAAGTTCACTTAGAACCAATGGCTGTTTACTCTAAAAAATATAAAAGTTTAAAAGACCTTCCTAAAGGTGCAACAGTATATGTTTCAAATAACCCAGCAGAGCAAGGTCGTTTCTTAAAATTCTTTGTTGATGAAGGATTAATTAAAATCAAAAAAGGTGTAAAAATCGAAGATGCTAAATTCGAAGATATCACTGAAAATAAAAAAGACATTAAATTTAACAGTAAACAATCAGCAGAATATCTTCCAAAAATCTATCAAAACGAAGATGTAGATGCTGCAATCATCAACTCTAACTATGCAATTGATCAAGGATTAAGTCCACAAAAAGATTCAATTGCTGTTGAAAAAGCAAACAACAACCCATACGCAAACTTAATTGCAGTTCAAAAAGGACATAAGGATGATGAAAAAATCAAAGCTTTAATGGAAGTATTACAATCTAAAGAGATTCAAGACTTCATTAAAGATAAATACAAAGGTGCAGTTGTACCAGCGAAGTAAGCATAGAGGCTAGGACATCAATAATATAATGATGCTATTTTGCAAATTCATAGTAGCTGACTGAACTGAAAAAGCGCTTAAATTAAACTTTTTCAGTTCTAGTCAACCTTGAGGATGCGGAGCCCTACCAAAGAGAATTTCATTAAGAAATGCTTCAAGTAAAGCAAGCTAGGAGTGGACGACGAATTTTAAAAGAATTCTGTCCACTCCTTTAATTTAGAAAGATTTTCTATCTTTATACAGTATGCCGACACCTTGTCCGCCAGATCCCATTGTATAGTCAAATTTTATAACTTCGATGTATGGATTTTCTTCTAAGAAACGATTTACCTTTTTAGTGAGGCCACTTTTAGTCATTGCGGTAAAATTAATGAATTTCATTATAACCACTCCTTAAATTGATTTATTTCATTATCATTATAATTGAACTCATTGTAGAATGAAAAAATTAAATTTTTACGAATATAATGTTTAAACATGTTATAGTGTGGTATTTATTACTATACAAGATATACAGACTATCAAGGAGGAATCTCAAATGGCTGAAGATAAATTTGAACAAGCAAAAGGTAATTTAAAAGAAACTGTTGGTAATGCTACTGACAATAAAGATTTAGAAAAAGAAGGTCAAAGCGACAAAGCTTCTGGTAAAGCTAAAGAAGTTGTTGAAAACGTTAAAGAAAAAGCAAACGATGTTATCGATAAAGTAAAAGGTAACAACGATAATAAATAATTTGTTTATAAGACGAAGCGCAAGTGCTAAGCACTTGCGCTTTTTTTCATATCCAAGCAACTTGTGTTGCGACGTATGCTTAAGGGAAAGTTTATAGAATCATTTGTGATTTAATACATTACTTGTCTTTGTCATTAGTATAGGAAACTTTATGAATAGGGACACTATTATTTTGTAATAAAACTTTAAGAAAATAAAAAAATATTTAAAAATCTAGTTAAAAAGTATTACAACGCATTTTGTTTTAAATTATAATCAAATTATAAAATAGGGGTGGGTGATTTAAAGTGAAAACAGATTATATTTTAGGATTAGACATAGGTATAACTTCAGTTGGATATGGCATTATAAATTACAATGACAAATCAATTATTGATGCCGGAGTGAGGTTATTTCCTGAAGCTAATGTAGAAAATAATGAAGGACGTAGAAGTAAAAGAGGCGCTAGAAGGTTAAAAAGACGAAGAATCCATAGATTAGAGCGGGTTAAACAATTATTAAAAGATTATAAGTTACTCGATTCTATTGATGTCATCCCTCAATCAACAAACCCTTATGAAATAAGAGTGAGAGGGTTACGAGAAAAATTAACGAGAGATGAATTAGCAATCGCATTATTACATTTAGCTAAAAGACGCGGTATACATAATATAGATGTTATAGATCAAGAAGAGGATGCATCAAACGAACTTTCTACAAAAGAACAGTTATCAAAAAATAATCATTTATTGAAAGATAAATTCGTATGTGAACTTTTACTTGAAAGATACAATGAAGGTAAAGTTAGAGGCGAGAAAAATAGATTTAAGACGGCAGATATTGTTAAAGAAATAAGACAAATTTTAGAAACACAAAAAGAAACGTATCATTTGGATAATAGTTTTATTGATAAGTATGTTGAATTAGTGGAGACAAGAAGAGAATATTATGAAGGTCCAGGTGAAGGTAGTCCTTACGGATGGGGTGCTGATTTAAAGAAATGGTATGAACATTTGATGGGCCGTTGTACATATTTTCCTGAAGAATTAAGAAGCGTTAAGTATGCATACTCTGCGGATTTATTTAATGCATTAAATGATTTAAATAACTTAGTAATTCAAAGAGATGGGCTAAATAAGTTAGAATATCATGAAAAATACCACATCA
Organism: Staphylococcus sp. GDY8P57P; assembly: GCF_017892585.1. NCBI lineage: Bacteria > Bacillati > Bacillota > Bacilli > Caryophanales > Staphylococcaceae > Staphylococcus > Staphylococcus sp. GDY8P57P. The sequence goes on from NZ_JAESLK010000006.1 coordinate 22,857, forward strand.
TTGAAAATGTGTTTAAACAAAAGAAAAAACCTACTTTAAAACAAATTGCTAATGAAATAGGTGTAAAACCAGAAGATATAAAAGGTTATAGAATAACTAAATCCGGTAAAGAAAACTTTACTGAATTTAGACTGTATCACGATTTAAAAAAATCTCTAAAAGACCAAAGTATATTGGAAAATATTCAATTATTAGATCAAATTGCTGAAATTATAACTATCTACCAAGATAAAGAGAGCATTAAAAAAGAATTAGAGCAATTAGCTGAACCAATTAATGAAATAGATAAAGAAAGTATTTCTAACTTAGCTGGTTATAACGGTACACACCGACTTTCTTTAAAATGTATAAACTTAGTATTAGAGGAATTATGGCATACTTCTAGAAATCAAATGGAAATCTTTGCATATTTAAATATTAAACCTCGAAAAATTAACTTAAAGAAAGCAAATAAAATACCTAAAGATATGATTGATGAGTTTATACTATCTCCAGTAGTTAAAAGAACGTTTGGTCAAGCAATCAATGTTATCAATAAAGTAATAGAAAAATATGGTGCTCCTAAAGATATTATTATTGAGTTGGCTAGAGAGAATAATACTAAAGATAAACAAAAGTTTATTAATGAATTACAAAAGAAAAATGAAAAAACAAGACAGAGAATAAACGAGATTATCGGAAAAACAGGTAATCAAAATGCGAAGCGATTAGTTGAAAAGATTAGACTTCATGACGAACAAGAGGGCAAATGTCTGTATTCTCTTGAGAGTATACCATTGGAAGACTTATTAAATAATCCTAATCATTATGAAGTTGACCATATTATTCCTAGATCTGTATCATTTGATAATTCATATCAAAATAAAGTTCTCGTTAAGCAAACAGAAAATAGTAAAAAAGGTAACCGTACACCATACCAATACCTGAATTCAGGGGAAGCAAAACTGTCTTATAATCAGTTTAAACAACATGTGTTAAATCTTAGTAAATCAAAAGATAGAATTTCGAAGAAGAAAAAAGATTACTTACTAGAAGAACGAGATATAAATAAATTTGAGGTACAAAAAGAATTTATTAATCGAAACTTAGTTGATACGCGATACGCTACAAGAGAATTAACCAATTATTTAAAAGCGTATTTCAGCGCTAATGATTTGGATGTTAAAGTTAAAACAATCAATGGTAGCTTTACAAATCATTTAAGAAAAGTATGGGAATTCAAAAAAGAACGTAACCATGGTTATAAGCATCATGCTGAAGATGCGCTAATTATCGCTAACGCTGATTTCTTATTTAAAGAAAATAAAAAGTTAAAAGCAGCAAATAAGGTTTTAGAACAACCAGAACGTAAAGAGATAGAAACTAAAATTGAAGTTGATAGTGATAAAGAATACCAAGATTTATTTGTCATTCCACAGCAAGTAAAAGAAATTAAAGAATTTAGAGATTTTAAATATTCGCATAGAGTGGATAAGAAACCAAATAGACAATTAATCAATGACACGCTTTATTCAACAAGAGTAAAAGATGATGACTTATATATCATCTCGCCGATTAAGAATATTTATAGTAAAGATAATACAGATTTAAAAAAACATTTTAATAAGAATCCTGAAAAATTCTTAATGTATCAAAATGATCCAAAAACGTTTGAAAAACTAGAAGTGATCATGAAGCAATACGCTAATGAGAAAAATCCATTGGCTAAATATCACGAAGAAACAGGAGACTATTTAACTAAATACAGTAAGAAAAATAATGGACCAATTGTTAAATCGATTAAGATGTTTGGTAAAAAGGTTGGAAATCATTTAGATGTTACAAATCAATACAGCAATTCGAGAAACAAACTTGTGAAATTATCATTTAAGTCGTATCGTTTTGATGTGTATCTGACTGATAAAGGTTATAAATTCGTTAGCATTACATATTTGGATGTACTTAAAAAAGATAATTATTATTATATTCCTGAAGCCAAATACGAGAAATTAAAGTTAAATAAAGGTATCAATGCTAAAGCTAAATTTATTGGAAGTTTTTATTATAATGATTTGATTGAACTAGACGGTAAAGTATATACAGTTGTTGGGGTTAATAATGATAAGAGTAATAGAATAGAACTTAATTTTACTGACATTAAATATACGGAATTCTGTGAAATGAATAATATTAAATCAACACCAAGAATTTTTAAAACAATTGGAAGAAAAGTTGAAAGTATTAGAAAATTATCTACTGACGTTCTAGGAAATAGATATTATCAATCTTGCGCCGAAAAGCCACAATTAATATTTAAAAAGGGAATCTAAGCTATGAGTTGGAGAATTGTGTATATAACAGAAGTTAATCACATGTCACTTAATTTAAATAGCTTAAAAATCAAAAAAGGCGATCTAGAAACTAAGATTCCTTTAGCTGATATTTTTGCGTTAGTTATTGAAGATTTAACTGTTACATTAACATCCAGATTATTAGTAGAACTCTCGGATTATAATATTTTAGTTATCTTTTGCAATCAAAAGCATTTGCCAGAATGCACTTTACAACCAATATCAGGTCATTTTAATCAATATGCGCAAATGAAAGCACAATTAAAATGGGATGTAGCTCGTAAAAGTGAATTGTGGCAATCAATTGTAAAGCAAAAAATTCAAAATCAAATTGAATGTATGAAGTACATGCACATTGATACTGTGCGAATTCAAAAAATGACAGAGTTAAAGCAGTCAGTATTGATATATGATCGGAATAATATTGAGGGTCAAGCTGCAAAATACTATTTTAATAGTTTCTTTAAAGATTTTACGAGAGATAATGATGCGCTTATAGAGAATGCGGTTTTAAATTATGGGTACACTATTTTGAATGCTGCAATAGCTAGAACGATAGTCGCAAAAGGTTTAATACCAGCAATTGGCATCCACCATATTGGAGGGAGAAATCATTTTAACTTAGCATCAGATTTAATTGAACCATTTAGGGCGCTAGTTGATTTGTTCTTATTGAAACATCCTCCTGAAGACTATTTAACAAAAACGTATAGATTAAAAATAATCAATCTATTACATGCTCGTGTTGAAATTGATGGAAAAATGCAAACGGTTATTCGAGCTATTGATATTATGGTGCAATCTATAATTGAGTATTTTAAAGACGGTGATATTAAATCATTAAAGTTTCCTAGTTTGAGTAAATATTCATTTTATGAGTTATAGATTTATGAGAGTACTATTAATGTTTGATCTACCAGTTGAAACTAAGAAACAAAGAAGAATTTATAGTAAATTTAGAAAGCAACTCATTGAGGATGGATTTTTAATGATGCAATACTCAATTTATATCAAGAGTGTCATAAATAAAGATGCGGCAAACCAAACTATAAAAAAAGTAAATACTTTTCTACCTCAAGAAGGTCATGTCAGGGCACTCATGATAACTGAAAAGCAATATCAACATATGCAAATACTTTTAGGAGAAGAAAATCATAATATAGAACTATTAGGTGATAATAGAACTATTATTTTTTGATAAGAGAAAATATGGAACATATCATATGGCAAATAAAATCTGAAGCAGTACCTACAATGAATCTGAATATTGGCCAATACACTGCTATCTATAATGAATTTGAAACCATTGAAGAGGACATACTTGAACTTATGGATCAATATTTTAAAAAAAGAAACTCAAATAAGAATGAAGTTTCTATTATAGAATGTACTAGTCATGAACTAATTTCTAATCTTGAATATGAGAGTTTTATTATTGATAATAACAAAATAGAACTTGAGCATTCATTAGGCGCCACATCTATTTTGAATAAGAAACTCCAAAGAGATTTTGCTAATCATATTGAAAGTTCAGGATATTTAAATTCTATTAATCAACTTCTGAATGATTTACTAGAGATGATTAATTACAATGAATTACCTTTACAAATAAAGACTGTAGATATTAAATATTTCATTAAGTTATTAAGCTTTGAATATGAAATGAAGAAGGATTATACAAAATTAGTAAACAGAATAGAGCAAGTGCTACCTTTAATCGTTGATGAATTAAACAAGCTACACAATAATCATTTATTATTGATTTACTTATATCCTGAAGCAAATTTAAGTCCTAAAGAACAAATAAAGTTGAAAGAATTATTGTTAACGCTCGATGCAAACATAATTGTATTAACAGGATCATTACATTTTCTATCCGAAGAGTGGAAATACAATAACTATATAAGAGATGGTGAGCAAAAAAACACATCTGAATTTCTGGAAGAATTAGAGTGGAATGCGCCACTTAATTTTGATAAGAGGGAACTAGAAGAAAGTTTGAATCGATTCATTTTAACTTATCAAGATAAATTAGAATTAAATCCTATAATATCTAATTATCAAATAGCACAAATTATGTTATTTAGTGCTATTGACATATATGTTGGCGTTTCATATATGCAACATTGTAATCATAAATTTGAATTGAAAATTAAAAATGAATTACTGCCTAAAAGCATCAATAAATATTTAAACCAACAATCGTTGAATTAATTACTTTGCTATAATTAACATAATAATCTATTATTATCTTAGTGAATGAGTTTAGCTAACTTGTTCACTGAGATACCTTTTTATAAACTAATTCTTTTAGCGATTTTATATTGCTAGAGGTTTTAGTACTCTGTAATTTTAGGTATAAGTGAAACAATTCAATCGTTTATACACAAAAAGTGACCGTTTTAGTACTCTGTAATTTTAGGTATAAGTGAAACATTGCCGGCTCTAAGTAGCCACGTTCTGCAGTTTTAGTACTCTGTAATTTTAGGTATAAGTGAAACAGCGAATGCTAAAAGCATAACTACTTCAAAGTTTTAGTACTCTGTAATTTTAGGTATAAGTGAAACTGAAACGTAAGCATAAATTATTTAGAAAAGGTTTTAGTACTCTGTAATTTTAGGTATAAGTGAAACATTTGGTCAAAGTCTGTAAAATCACCCGCTTGTTTTAGTACTCTGTAATTTTAGGTATAAGTGAAACGTTTACTTAAACAAAGACAACAAGCTATCGGTTTTAGTACTCTGTAATTTTAGGTATAAGTGAAACATGAGGTTGAAGGATATTACAAAGAATTAGGTTTTAGTACTCTGTAATTTTAGGTATAAGTGAAACCGTTAGTTGCAGGTATCATCTACCTGTGGGTTTTAGTACTCTGTAATTTTAGGTATAAGTGAAACGGTTATCCCATTCAATTACTGCGATTGGTCGTTTTAGTACTCTGTAATTTTAGGTATAAGTGAAACAGAAACAGAATGGTTACCAGTACTAGACTTGTTTTAGTACTCTGTAATTTTAGGTATAAGTGAAACATTGAAGGTGGAGAAGCTGGAACATACCTCGTTTTAGTACTCTGTAATTTTAGGTATAAGTGAAACGTGCAAACTCATTTTTTTTGATATCACTTTGTTTTAGTACTCTGTAATTTTAGGTATAAGTGAAACTTCTTCTCCAGCTTTGATTTGTCTTACCATGTTTTAGTACTCTGTAATTTTAGGTATAAGTGAAACTTGAACTGCATAAACGCTACCAACGTTTTTGTTTTAGTACTCTGTGATTTTAGGTATAAGTGAAGCATGTGATTTACCACTAGAGCCACCTCCATAGTTTTAGTACTCTGTAATTTTAGGTATAAGTGAAACATAAAGGTAAAGTAACAGCTGGTGCGTTTGGTTTTAGTACTCTGTAATTTTAGGTATAAGTGAAACAAATCGACAATGTAAGCTATGACGATATACGTTTTAGTGCTCTGTGATTTTAAGTATAAGTGAACGTTACATTGATGCTACACCGCAAGATTGAAGTTTTAATACGCTAGTACTTCAGTCACAACTATTTTAAATAGCGATTATTAAGTGCTATTCCTTTCAAATGATTTGATTAAAGTGATTATCTCTATAATTACGCCGATCCATTATTCTTTTCAAATAATCCATAATATTGAGATCAATTATTTGGGGAAGAATGTAGAAATATTTAATATTAATTAAAATAGTAGTTGACTAACATGCTAAGGTGGAAATATAATAAATGTAAGGAACAAGTTTAGCTAACTTGTACTTATACCTAAAATTACAGAATCTACTAAAACAAGACTTTATGTCGTGTTTATCCCATTAATTTATTAATGGGATTTTTTCTTTATAATTAGACAAATCGCCAACGATGATGACTATCGTTGGCGATTATTTTTTCATACTATTGATTACACATTCTCATCTGTAATTTGGCCGAGCCAATAACTGCCGGCAAAACCGACGATTAATGTGATGATTGAAAGTGTCCACTCAACACCAGTTTGAGGAAGACCTGGGAAAACGGCATAAACGGAACCAATAACGAATCCAGTTATTAATGCGAATGTGGTATAGAAGTGATGATGCAAGAAGTATTTAATAATACGACTAGATAATAAAAATCCTGCTAATACACCTAAACCTACAACTATTAATATTGGAAGGCCATCGAAGTTTAATTTAACTAAATCAGCAATGGCTAACATAATTGTTCCATAAGTACCAAATACAAGTAGCATGAATGATCCAGAAATACCAGGTAATAACATTGCACTTGAAGCACATGCACCAGCTAAGAAATATTTAATAATAAGACCAAATGATAAATCTAGTGACGTATCAGCGCTTTGATTACCAGAATTCATTAATGTTATGACTACTAAAATAATGATACCTACTAACATAATGCCATAGTGTTTTGTTGTAAATGTTTTATTAAATTTTGCAGTTCTTAATAAGTAAGGGATAATACCAATGATTAATCCTGTAAAGAAGAACATGGTAACTACTTGATGATGTTCTAATAAATAATTGATTAAGTTACTTAGTATGCCAATTGCTAAAGCCATACCAATTAATATAGGAAGTAAAAACTTTAAGCTAGGCCAAAATCGCTTGGAGAATATACCGCTTATTGAAGAAATAAAACCGTCATATATGCCTAATAATAACGCGATAGTACCTCCACTAATTCCAGGAACTAAATCGGTTGTTCCCATACCGAACCCTTTTAATATATTAATCCACTTGAAATTTTGCATGAACGTCTCCTTTCGAAATAGGTTAAATAGCATCATAACAGACTTTTGAAGAATAATAAAATATTAAGATTGTAATATTATAATTTTTATAAATATTGCACTAAATGAATGGGATTTGTGTCTGAATTATTTCTATTGAGAACTGTAAGCCTTTGATTATCAGTTGCAAGAAAAAATTGAGTCTTAGATAAAAATTATTTTAGATAAATAATCACTATAATTTAGAGTTTTAATAAGTTTATATTAAGGGCTATTTGCGTTATAATGAAGTGTATTAAAGTACACAAAGTCTTTTTGACTACAAATTAAAATTATTATAAACTAGTTAAGAAAACTTTATATTTACGGAGGGAATATAAATGTCATCAACATTAGAAATTAAAGACCTACATGTGTCTATTGAAGATAAAGAAATTTTAAAAGGTGTTAATTTAACTATTAATACAGGCGAAATACATGCAATTATGGGACCAAATGGTACGGGTAAATCAACGTTATCATCAGCGATTATGGGACATCCATCATACGAAGTAACGCAAGGTGAAGTGTTACTTGACGGTGTTAACATTTTAGAATTAGAAGTTGATGAAAGAGCTAAAGCTGGTCTGTTTTTAGCAATGCAATATCCATCAGAAATCACTGGTGTAACGAATGCTGACTTCATGCGTTCAGCGATTAACGCAAAACGTGAAGAAGGACAAGAAATTAACTTAATGCAATTTATCAAGAAATTAGATAAAGAAATGGATTTCTTAGATATCGATAAAGATATGGCTCAACGTTACTTAAATGAAGGCTTCTCTGGCGGTGAGAAAAAACGTAACGAAATCTTACAATTAATGATGTTAGAACCTAAATTCGCAATTCTTGATGAAATCGATTCAGGTTTAGATATCGACGCCTTGAAAGTTGTATCTAAAGGTATTAACGAAATGCGCGGTGAAGAATTTGGTGCATTAATGATTACACACTATCAACGTTTATTAAACTACATCACACCTGACAAAGTGCATGTTATGTACGGTGGTAAAGTAGTTAAATCAGGCGGCCCTGAATTAGCTAAACGTCTTGAAGAAGAAGGCTATGAGTGGGTTAAAGAAGAATTTGGTGCTAAAGAATAATCTAGCAGTCGTTTGTTTTTAAATGATGAAACTAGATGCAGATTATTAATGTAAATTGATGCATTAATAATGACGATTGAATATGTGAGACTGAGACATCGAATATATAAACAAAGTTATTATTTCGATGGTGTTACAGTCGCTAAAATTTTTCATCAAGTAGGAGGAAAAGAGAGTTATGACAACCGAAACTTTAAACATTTCTGAAGAACAACTTGTTGATTATTCTAAAGCGCACAATGAACCTTCTTGGATGACTGAGTTACGTCAAAAAGCGTTGAAATTAACAGAAACTTTAGAAATGCCAAAACCAGATAAAACGAAATTAAGAAAATGGGACTTTGATTCATTTAAACAACATAAAGTCGAAGGACAAACGTTCAATGATTTATCAGAGCTTCCAGATGCGATTAAAAACATTATTGACGTTGAAAACACTAAAAATTTAGTCGTACAACATAATAATGCTTTAGCTTATACGCAAGTATCACAAGAAACACAAGATAATGGCGTGATTATTGAAGGCTTATCTGAAGCATTAGTTAATCACGGAGATTTAGTACAAAAATATTTAATGACAGATGCAGTTACTGTTGATGAACATCGTTTAACTGCATTGCATACGGCTTTAATTAATGGTGGCGTATTTGTTTATGTACCTAAGAATGTCGTTGTTAAAGATCCTATCCAATATGTTGTGTTACACGATGATGAGAATGCTAGCTTCTTCAATCATGTGATTATTGTTACTGAAGAAAGTGCTGAAGTGACATACGTTGAGAACTATTTATCAACTGCAAGTGGCGAAGGTAACCAACTCAACATCATTTCTGAAGTCATTGCAGGTGCAAACTCTAATATTACGTATGGTTCAGTTGACTATTTAGACAAAGGCTTTACTGGTCACATCATTCGCCGTGGTACAACTGCTGCAGATGCATCAATTAATTGGGCATTAGGTTTGATGAATGAAGGTAGTCAAATCATTGATAATACAACTAATTTAATTGGTGATCGTTCAACAAGTGAACTTAAATCCGTTGTTGTTGGTACAGGCGACCAAAAAATCAACTTAACGTCTAAAATTGTTCAATATGGTAAAGAAACGAACGGTTATATCTTAAAACATGGTGTAATGCGTGAGAATGCATCATCTGTATTTAATGGTATAGGTTACATTAAACATGGTGGTACGAAATCTATCGCTAACCAAGAGTCACGTGTCTTAATGCTTTCTGAGAATGCTAGAGGTGACGCTAACCCAATCTTATTAATTGATGAAGATGATGTAGAAGCAGGACACGCAGCTTCAGTAGGTCGTGTTGACCCTGAACAACTTTACTATTTAATGAGTCGTGGTATTTCTCAAAAAGAAGCAGAACGATTAGTGATTCATGGTTTCTTAGACCCTGTAGTGCGTGAATTACCAATTGAAGATGTTAAACGTCAATTAAGAGAAGTTATCGAACTTAAAGTTAATAAATAAACTTATCAATCCCAAAGAGATTTTTAATATAAGAAAGGTCGTGAAATAAAGTGGCCGAAACTTCATTAAATGTTGAGAAAATTATTAAAGATTTTCCAATATTAGATCAAAAAGTTAATGGAAAAAGATTAGCGTACCTTGATTCAACAGCTACAAGCCAAACGCCAGTTCAAGTACTAAACGTATTAGATGATTATTATAAACGATACAATTCCAATGTACACCGTGGAGTGCATACACTTGGCTCACTAGCTACTGATGGATACGAAGGTGCTCGTGAAACTGTAAGACGTTTCATTAACGCTAAATACTTTGAAGAAGTCATCTTTACAAGAGGAACAACTGCCGCAATTAATATTGTTGCGCGTAGTTATGGAGATGCCAACATTGAAGAAGGCGACGAAATTGTTGTTACTGAAATGGAACATCATGCCAATATTGTTCCATGGCAACAATTAGCTAAACGCAAAAATGCCTCATTAAAATTCATTCCAATGACAGAAGAGGGTGAATTAAATATTGAGGATGTTAAGGCAACAATCAATGACAACACTAAAATCGTAGCCATAGCACATGTATCTAATGTTCTAGGTACGATTAATGACGTCAAAGAAATCGCTAAAATCGCGCATGAACACGGTGCGATTATAAGTGTCGATGGTGCACAATCTGCGCCACACATGAACATAGACGTTCAAGATTTAGACGCTGATTTCTTCAGTTTCAGTGGCCATAAAATGTTAGGACCTACTGGTATTGGTGTATTATACGGTAAACGTGACTTATTAAAAGACATGGAACCAATTGAATTTGGTGGGGATATGATTGACTTTGTAAGCAAATATGACGCTACGTGGGCAGATTTACCTACTAAATTTGAAGCAGGCACACCAATTATTGCTCAAGCTATTGGCTTAGGAGAAGCAATTCGCTACATTGAGAACATAGGCTTCGATGCTATTCATGAACATGAAAAAGCATTAACAGAATATGCTTATGAACAAATGTCATCGATTGAAGGACTTGAAATATACGGTCCGCCTAAAGATCGTCGTGCGGGTGTTATCACATTTAACTTAGCTGATATTCATCCACACGATGTTGCTACTGCAGTAGATACTGAAGGTGTTGCTGTAAGAGCTGGACACCATTGTGCACAACCATTAATGAAATGGTTGAACGTATCATCTACTGCGCGTGCAAGCTTCTATGTTTACAATACTAAAGAAGATGTAGACCAACTTGTTGAAGCATTGAAACAAACGAAGGAGTTTTTCTCTTATGAATTTTAATAATTTAGATCAACTTTATCGATCTGTAATTATGGATCATTATAAGAATCCTAGAAATAAAGGCGTTTTAGATAATGGCTCAATGACTGTAGACATGAACAATCCTACTTGTGGTGACCGCATTAGATTAACGTTTGATATTGAAAATGGCATCATTAACGATGCTAAATTCGAAGGAGAAGGTTGTTCTATTTCAATGTCTAGTGCATCTATGATGACTGAAGCGGTGAAAGGTCATTCACTAGGTGAAGCGATGCAAATGAGTCAAGAATTTACTAAGATGATGCTTGGTGAAGATTATGAAATCACTGAAGATATGGGAGACATTGAAGCACTTCAAGGTGTATCTCAATTCCCAGCTCGCATCAAGTGTGCAACATTAGCCTGGAAAGCACTTGAAAAAGGAACAGTTGAAAAAGAAGGTAAAGCAGAAGGTTCGACTGAAGAGTAATCGGCCAGTTTTATGTAAGACCTATTATCTTATTTAAAGCTTAACCTTAACTTTTTACACGTTTGACTTTTTATGAAGGTTGCATATTGTTACAATGACAATAGACAATAATGAATATTAAAAATCTCGCACACGTCGTTTTAAATATATTTAAGGAGTGATTGAAATGGCTAAAAAAGCACCTGATGTTGGAGATTACAAATATGGTTTCCACGATGAGGATGTTTCCATTTTCAGATCAGAACGTGGTTTAACTGAAAATATCGTTAGAGAAATTTCAAAAATGAAGGAAGAGCCTGAATGGATGCTTGACTTCAGATTAAAAGCTTTAAAATTATTCTATAAAATGCCAATGCCTCAATGGGGTGGTGATTTATCAGAATTAAATTTTGATGACATCACATACTACGTCAAACCTTCAGAGCATACAGAACGTTCATGGGACGAAGTACCTGAAGAAATTAAACGTACATTTGATAAATTAGGTATTCCAGAAGCTGAACAAAAATATTTAGCAGGTGTTTCTGCACAATATGAATCAGAAGTTGTATATCACAACATGGAAAAAGAATTAGAAGAAAAAGGTATCATCTTTAAAGATACAGATAGTGCTTTACGTGAAAACGAAGAACTATTCAAAGAATACTTTGCTTCTGTTATTCCAGCAGCTGATAACAAATTCGCAGCATTAAACTCAGCTGTATGGTCAGGTGGTTCATTCATCTATGTACCTAAGAATGTTAAATTAGATACACCATTACAAGCATACTTCCGAATTAACTCAGAGAACATGGGTCAATTCGAACGTACATTAATTATTGCTGATGAAGGTGCATCAGTGAACTACGTTGAAGGTTGTACTGCACCAGTTTATACTACAAGTTCATTACACTCAGCAGTAGTAGAAATCATCGTGCATAAAGATGCACACGTACGTTACACAACAATTCAAAACTGGGCAAACAACGTTTATAACTTAGTTACTAAACGTACATTTGTGCATGAGAATGGTAACATGGAATGGGTAGATGGTAACTTAGGTTCTAAGTTAACTATGAAATATCCAAACTGTGTTCTTTTAGGTGAAGGTGCGAAAGGTAGTACATTATCTATCGCCTTTGCTGGTAAAGGTCAAGTACAAGATGCTGGTGCTAAAATGATTCACAAAGCACCTAACACATCTTCAACAATCGTATCTAAATCTATTTCTAAAAATGGTGGTAAAGTAATCTATCGTGGTATCGTTCACTTCGGACGTAAAGCGAAAGGTGCACGTTCTAACATTGAATGTGACACGTTAATTTTAGATAATGAATCTACTTCAGATACAATTCCATACAATGAAGTATTTAATGACAATATTTCATTAGAACACGAAGCGAAAGTTTCTAAAGTATCAGAAGAGCAATTATTCTACTTAATGAGCCGTGGTATTTCTGAAGAAGAAGCTACAGAAATGATCGTTATGGGCTTCATTGAACCATTCACAAAAGAATTACCAATGGAATATGCAGTAGAAATGAACCGTTTAATCAAATTCGAAATGGAAGGCTCTATCGGTTAATCATTCAGCATTACTGATTGTGCTTAATCATAAGTGAGTCCGGGAAAAAATAATATAATGAAGCTATTTTGCGAATTCGCAGTAGCTGACTGAACTGAGAAGACGCTTAATTCAAGCTTTTCTTAGTTCTAGTCACCCTTACGGGGGTGGGACAACGAATTTAAAAAGAATTCTGTCCCACTCCCACTTTTTTATATAGTAATGGGCAAGTTTATTGAAAATTAGAGTAGGGAATAAGTTGAACAATACAGGTATAGTATGTGTAACTACTCATTATAGAGAAGGTGGCGTTAACATGTGGTATGACAATCAATTCACAGAGGCTTTAAACATTCAATATCCTATTATTCAAGCAGGTATGGCCGGTAGTACAACACCAGAACTTGTGGCAGCTGTTAGTAATAAAGGTGGATTAGGATGTATTGGTGCAGGCTACTTTACAATTGAAAAGTTAGAACAAGAAATAGAACAAGTTCGATCGTTAACAAGGCAACCCTTTGGCGTAAACTTATTTGTTCCAGGGCATCATACGTATACCAATGAACAAGTTGAGCGTATGAATGCTTGGCTAAAACCTTACCGTAAGGCTTTAAATCTTGAAGAACCTGTCATTAATATCTCAGAAACACAACAATTTAAGCAGGCAATTCACATGATAATTAAAAAGAAAATACCAGTGTGTTGCTTTACCTTTGGTATACCATCACAAGATATCATTAAACAACTGAAAGATGCTCAAGTCACTTTAATAGGTACGGCAACATCTGTTGATGAAGCAATTGAAAACGAACAGGCAGGCATGGATATAGTAGTTGCGCAAGGTAGTGAAGCAGGTGGCCATAGGGGGTCATTTTTACCAAGTAAACAGCAAGCAACACCACTAATTGGCACAATGAGTTTAATTCCTCAAATTGTTGATCAAGTCACGATACCAGTTGTTGCTGCAGGCGGTATCATGGATGGTCGTGGCGTATTAGCTAGTCAAATACTAGGGGCGCAAGGCGTTCAAATGGGGACAGCGTTTTTAACTACAGTGGAAAGCGGTGCGAATGATTTAGTGAAACAAGCGGTACTACATAGTAAGGAAACGGACACTATTGTTACGGACGTCTTTAGTGGTAAATTTGCGCGTGGCATCCATAATGAATTTGTGGAAAAAATGTCGCGATATGAAGGTGTTCTACCACCGTATCCAGTTCAAAATCAATTAACCAATGCAATTAGAAAGACTGCGGCTTCCAATGGTAAACGTGAATGGACACATATATGGAGTGGTCAATCGCCACGTTTAGCTACAGCGCAACATGTAAATCAATTCATGGATAAACTTGTCGAACAAATCGAGGCGTTATTGAAGGCTGTGCAGTAGTATGGATTTATAAAAACGTTGTGAGCTAGAGTGGGCCACATTTTCAAAAAATAATAAGATAATGTAAAGATGGGATAGAACAAGTGATATCTTAAAATTGAATATGGTATCATATACCTGGTGATAAAAATGATTAATATAGGTCTTACTGGATGGGGCGATCATGATACGTTATATGAAGATTTGGAACGACAGTCGGACAAGTTACAAACGTATGCAAGTCACTTTCCTATTGTTGAACTTGATGCATCATATTATGCCATCCAACCTGAACGAAATATCATGAAATGGATTAAAGAAACACCTGATCGCTTTGAATTTGTTGTGAAAATTCATCAAGCGCTCACATTGCATGCAGATTATAAAGATTATGCAGAAACAAGAAGTGAATTATTTGCGCAATTTAAGCGTATGTTACAACCACTCATTGACCATCATAAATTAGCTATGGTATTAGTTCAATTTCCACCTTGGTTTGATTGTACGGCACAGAACATCAAGTATATCTTATACGTTCGTCAGCAATTATCTGATATACCGCTTTGTGTTGAATTTCGTCATCAATCATGGTTTAACGAACAATTTAAAGAGCAAACGCTCTCATTTTTAATGGAACACCATATAATCCATTCAGTTGTTGATGAACCACAAGTAAGAGAAGGATCCGTACCACTCGTTAACCGTATTACTACTGAAACAGCGTTCGTCCGTTATCATGGAAGGAACAGACAAGGATGGACTAAAAAAGATATGACAGATCAAGAGTGGCGTGATGTGCGATATTTATATAATTACAATAAGGAAGAGCTTACCGATTTAGCTAATAAAGTTAGGATTTTAGAACAAAAAGCCAAAAAAGTTTATGTCGTATTCAATAATAATTCGGGTGGCCATGCTGCTCAAAATGCTAAAACATATCAAGACATTTTAGACATTGAATACACAGGTTTAGCTCCCCAACAATTAAAATTATTCTAAGAGGCGAAATATAATGTTAGTGACAATTATTTTATTAGTGCTTATCGGTCTTTTCTCTGCCATTTTAGGGTCATTAGTAGGCATTGGTGGAGGTATTATCATTGTTCCTACACTGGTTTATTTAGGCGTGACGCACGATGTATTACATGGTATAACTCCGCAAATAGCAATAGGAACATCATCTGTGATTTTAATCGTCACAGGTTTATCTTCATCACTAGGCTATTTAAAGACGAAGCAAGTGGATATCAAGAATGGCTCTATTTTTTTATTTGGTTTACTACCAGGTTCCTTGCTTGGGTCATTTTTAAGTAGATACCTTACTTTAGAATCATTCAATTTATATTTTGGTATTTTCATGATTATTGTCTCTATTATTTTAATGGTAAGACATAAAATCAAACCGTTTAAAATCTTTGATAAAGAGAAATATCGTAAAACGTATATTGATTCTGAAGGCAAGACGTATCATTACAGTGTACCGCCTTTATTTGCATTTGTTGCGACGCTATTTATCGGTATATTAACTGGTTTATTTGGTATTGGTGGTGGCGCATTAATGACGCCACTCATGTTAATCGTCTTTAGATTTCCACCTCATGTTGCAGTAGGTACGAGTATGATGATGATCTTCTTTTCAAGTGTAATGAGTTCCATAGGGCATATCATACAAGGTCATGTTGCGTGGTCTTATTCTATCGTCCTCATTATTTCAAGTTACATTGGTGCTCAAATTGGTGTGCGTGTCAATCACTCAATTAAATCTGAAACGGTTGTCACACTTTTGCGTACGGTGATGTTGATAATGGGTGTGTACTTAATTATTAAATCTTTTCTTTAAATAAAAATAGGGGGAATTTAAGTGAAGTTAACCATTTTTCACACGAACGATATTCATAGTCATTTAAACGAATATGCACGTATTACATCTTATATGGCAGAACATAGACCTCAACTTCAACATCCCTCACTCTATTTAGATATAGGCGACCATGTAGATTTATCTGC
Source organism: Staphylococcus sp. GDY8P57P (assembly GCF_017892585.1). Classification (NCBI taxonomy): domain Bacteria; kingdom Bacillati; phylum Bacillota; class Bacilli; order Caryophanales; family Staphylococcaceae; genus Staphylococcus; species Staphylococcus sp. GDY8P57P. Next base: position 39,230 of record NZ_JAESLK010000006.1, read on the forward strand.
ACCGGTGACTCAAGCAACGATAGGGCGTAAGAATGTCGAGTTGCTTAACGAGGCACATTGCGATATTGCGACAATTGGTAATAATGAAGGAATGACGATTTCACATGAAGCGTTAAATCAGTTATATAACAATGCGACGTTTGACGTGATTTGCACCAATGTTATTGATGAAGAAGGTCAATTACCACAACATATTGCTGCTTCATGTATTAAAGACATTGAAGGTGTTCGTATTTTATTCGTGGCGGCTACAGCAGCGTTTACGCCATTTTATCGCGCACTTGATTGGATTGTTACAGATCCGTTAGAAGCGATTAAAGATGAAATTGCCAATCAACAAGGTAATTACGATGTACTTATTGTGATGAGTCATGTTGGTATCTTTTTTGATGAAAAGTTATGCCAAGAGATTCCAGAAATTGATGTCATTTTAGGTAGTCACACACATCATCATTTTGATAATGGTGAAATGAACAATGGTGTACTCATGGCTGCTGCCGGAAAATATGGATATTACTTAGGTGAAGTTAATTTAACTATTGAAAATAAAAAGGTTGTTAATAAAGAAGCCATGATTTATCCAGTTGAAACGTTGCCTTTAGTTGATACGGATTATGAGTCTGAAGGGAAAGCGCTTATGAGTGAGCCAGTGATTGATCATCCTATCAATTTAAGTAGTCAAACCGATGTGATTACTAAAACAACGTATTTATTAGCAGAAAGTGTATTCGAATTCACGAATACAGATTGTACAATTATTAATGCAGGGCTTATCGTAAAAGGCGTTGAAGCAGATCGACTAACAGAATACGACATTCATAAAATGTTGCCACATCCGATTAATTTAGTGCGTGTACGTCTAACAGGTGCTGAACTTAAAAAAGTCATTATCAAAAGCCAAAAGCAAGAATATATGCATGAACATGCGCAGGGCTTAGGCTTTAGAGGCGATATTTTTGGTGGGTATATATTATATAATTGCGGCTATATTCAGTCAGACAATCGCTTTTTTGTTAATGGTGAAGAAGTGATTGATGATAAGACATATACGCTAGGAACAGTTGATATGTATACCTTTGGTCGATATTTCCCAATATTAAAAGGTAAATCAATTGATTATTTAATGCCTCAATTCCTTAGAGATATTTTCAAGGATAAGTTATTAAGATTATAATAAAATAGTGCAAGATATATTTGTTCATTAAATAGAAATTGTGTGAATCACGAAATTTATAGCTTATTACGTTTTAATTTAATGTAAAGTTCGTTATAATAGGAAAAGATAGATTATACAGGAGGGTATACGTGGTTATGGCTACTAAAAATGAAGAAATCTTACGTAAACCAGATTGGTTGAAAATTAAGCTTAACACGAACGAAAACTATATTGGCCTCAAGAAAATGATGCGTGAAAAAAACTTACACACTGTTTGCGAAGAAGCAAAGTGTCCAAATATACATGAATGTTGGGGAGCTAGACGTACGGCTACATTTATGATTTTAGGTGCGGTATGTACAAGAGCATGTCGTTTCTGTGCTGTTAAGACAGGCTTACCTAATGAATTAGATTTAAATGAACCAGAACGTGTTGCAGAATCAGTTGAATTAATGAACTTGAAACACGTTGTTATCACTGCTGTTGCACGTGATGACCTAAGAGATGCAGGTTCAAACGTTTATGCTGAAACGGTACGTAAAGTACGTGAGCGTAATCCATTCACTACAATCGAAATCTTACCATCAGATATGGGTGGTGACTATGAAGCACTAGAAACTTTAATGGCTTCTAAACCAGATATCTTAAACCACAACATCGAAACAGTACGTCGTTTAACACCAAGAGTTCGTGCACGTGCTACATATGAACGAACATTAGAATTCTTACGTCGCTCTAAAGAATTACAACCAGATATTCCTACTAAATCAAGTTTAATGGTTGGCTTAGGTGAAACGATAGAAGAAATCTACGAAACAATGGATGATCTTCGTGCAAATGATGTAGACATACTAACAATTGGTCAATATTTACAACCATCACGTAAGCATTTAAAAGTTGAAAAATATTATACGCCATTAGAATTTGGTAAATTAAGAAAAGTAGCTATGGACAAAGGATTCAAACACTGTGAAGCTGGCCCTATGGTACGTAGTTCTTATCATGCCGATGAACAAGTAAATGAAGCGGCTAAAGAAAAACACCGTCTAGGTGAAGAAAAATTACAACAAAATTAATTTAAACACGTGAATAGTTTAGATTAAGTTTTTAGAGACTTAGGTTGCACACTTTTTACTGAATTGTGTAATCTAAGTTTTTATTATAAGAGTTAAAGGTGACAAATTATGATTAAGATAGGTCAACAATATTTTGAAATCATTGAAGATTATAGATCGTGTTTTGATGAAGAATTAGTTGCATCGAGATATTCAGATATATTAGATAAATATGATTTTGTCGTAGGAGATTTTGGATATGACCAGTTACGTTTAAAAGGCTTTTACAAAGATACCAATAAGAAAGCTGAAATATCTAAACGTTTTTCAAGTATTCAAGATTATATATTAGAATATTGTAATTTTGGTTGTCCTTATTTTGTATTGCGTCATTTATCTAATAAAGAAGTGCAACAATTAGAACATGAAAAAGATGAAGTCATTTTGTCGGATACAGAAGATAAGTTGCATGACGTCAAAATTAAACCTACGATTCAAGAAGTTAAACACCATGATGATGAACAATAGAAATAATCAAATAAGCTGTGAAAAAATCATGATAAAAGATTTTTTCACAGCTTATTTAAATTGAAATTATTGAATAACTTGATTCAGATATTCAATAATTTCATCACTTTCTTCTTGGCTTACACCTAGAATATGCGCGATGTAGCCTTCTTCTTCAATATCATCTGTACCGATGATACCAAATTTATTTGTTTGCATATTTAGTACAAGCGTCTTACCATAATGACGGTCTGTTTGAACAAGCATTAAATCATATCGACTGTGTTCACCTACAAAGCCTACAAATTGCACTTGGCTTTGTTCTTCATCGTCATATAAGTACATATCTATCATTAGAGTAGAACTCCTTTTATCTTTGTATTTTAATTTAGTATAACGACAAATGAAGACCGATGCAAAACTGTGATATGATAGACATATTAAGAGGTGAAGGATATGTATTTTGTAGATAAAGATCAACTTACTTTAAAATTAACTTACTTAAATCAATTAATTAAAGATTATGAAGCAAATAAAGAAAATCATTATGCATTTGAACGTATCGCGCAAATGTTAATTGAATCATCTGTGGATATAGGGAATATGATTATTGATGGTTTTATCTTGAGAGATCCTGGAAATTATAAAGATGTCATTGATATTCTTGAACTTGAAGGCGTTATTTCGAAATCTACACAGCAACGTGTAAATGAAACGATTGATGTTAGAAAGCAGTTCGCACACAATTACACGGAATTAGTTGATACTAAGATTCAACCGTTATTTGATCATGCTTTGCCGTATTATGAACAGTTTATTCAAGAGGTAACGCAATTCCTTGAGAAAGAGAATGTGCCGGTTACTGCTTTTGGAAAAGGAGACAACAGCTAATGAAGAATTATAAAGGTTATTTAATCGATTTAGATGGAACGATGTATTTAGGTACAGACGAAATTGATGGTGCAGCACAATTTATCGATTACTTAAACAATCATCAAATTCCACATTTATATGTTACAAACAATTCTACAAAGACACCTGAAGAGGTAACGCAAAAATTAAAAGAGATGAAGATTGATGCGAAACCTGAAGAGGTTGTCACATCTGCGTTAGCAACAGCCAATTTTATTGCCGGTGAGAAAAGTGATGCTACAGTATATATGTTAGGTGGTAATGGCTTACGCACAGCATTAACTGAAGCTGGATTAACTGTAAAAGATGATGAAAACGTAGATTATGTTGCGATAGGTTTAGATGAAAATGTCACTTATGAGAAGTTAGCCGTTGCAACGCTTGCAGTACGTAAGGGTGCGCGTTTTATTTCAACAAATCCAGATGTATCTATTCCTAAAGAACGTGGTTTCTTACCAGGTAATGGTGCAATTACGAGTGTAGTAAGTGTATCAACGGGTCAAGCCCCTCAATTTATTGGTAAACCTGAACCAGTCATTATGGACATTGCATTAGATATTTTACAATTGGACAAATCTGATGTAGCAATGGTCGGTGATTTGTACGATACAGATATCATGTCAGGGATTAATGTCGGTGTAGATACGATTCATGTTCAAACAGGTGTAACGACGTATGAAGAACTACAAGAGAAAGATCAACAACCTACATATTCATTTAAAGATTTAAATGTAGCAATTGCAGAATTAGAAAAAAATGCCCAAAAATAGATAAAGGGGTGGCACGACAATGGTGAAAATTCTAGTCACACGTCAGATTCCAAATCGTTTCATTGAACAATTGGAACAACTCGGCGACGTTAAAATGTGGGAAGAAGCATTTGAACCTATGCCTAGAGCGCAATTTTTGAAGGAAATAGAAGACGTAGATGCATGCTTTATTACATTGAGTGAAACGATAGATGCAACCTGTCTGGAACACGCGAAAAACGTGAAGATTATTGCAAATATGGCGGTTGGTTTTGACAATATTGATGTTGAGTTAGCAAATCAAAAAGGTATTGTTATCACTAATACCCCACAAGTACTTACTGAAACAACAGCTGAATTAGGATTCACATTAATGTTAGCTGTAGCGCGACGTATTGTTGAAGCAGAACGCTATATTCAAAATGGCGAATGGAAAAGTTGGGGACCTTATTTGTTGTCAGGCAAAGATGTCCATGGATCGACTATAGGTATTTATGGTATGGGTGATATTGGAAAGAGCTTTGCACGTCGATTGCAAGGGTTTAATGCAAATATCTTATATCATAATCGCTCTAGACATGAAGATGCAGAAACGCAACTCAATGCAACCTATGTATCGTTTGATACGTTATTAGCAGAAAGTGATTTCGTCATATGTACTGCACCGTTAACGCCGGAAACGGAAAATAAATTTAATAAAGATGCATTTTCAAAAATGAAAAACGATGCGATCTTTATTAACATTGGCCGTGGCGCTATTGTAGATGAGGAAGCATTAATTGATGCATTGAACAATCAAGATATTGGTGGTTGTGGCTTGGATGTTTTACGCGAAGAACCTATTCAGCTTGACCATCCACTACTGAAAATGCCTAATGCAATTATATTACCGCATATTGGCAGTGCTTCAGTAGCAACGAGAGATCACATGATTCAATTATGTGTGGATAATATTGCTGCGATATTAAAAGGGGAAGCACCACTTACACCAGTAACAAATAAATAAAGCGATATAGAACTTCTAACGTTAAGGTAATGATTTACTATTTAACGATAGAAGTTCTTTTATATTATCTAACAGTTTTGTTATGTCGTATGTAATTGTTAAGTAGGTTAATTGGTACTAATATAATTAATGTCATTTAAATTCATCCATGCCATTACAAGGCGTAGCTAATATGGATACTGACTCACTTACTTCTATGAACTTGGAAATATGAATGTCAGTGTCGTTATCACAACGGCTTGAAGTGCAAAATTTAATTTGCTATAAAAACAAATTTTAATTATAATAAGATGAATGTATAATATATAAAAAATATATTTAATGAATTTGCTTTTTCGGAGCTTCAAATATCCTTCGCGAGAAAAACGATTAATCCGCTCCAATAATTGACATGATAGTGAGGTGCAATAGTGCATTGAAAGAGAATAATCATAAAATAATGCAATATTATGAGAAAGCTAAACCCTATTTAGTAACGCTTCTCTATTTAGCTATATTTATTGCGCTGTACCTAATTTATGGTTCCGGCGATACACATAATAATTTCATTTATAATGAATTTTAATAAGGAGTCTAATTATGACAGATATCATAAATTTAATAAATGACTTCGGTCAACGTCATCCTCAACGTGTAGCAGTTAGACATAAAGATGAAACATTAACATATCAACAATTAATGGATGAATCTAGTAAATTAGCGCATCTATTACAAGATAATCAGAAACCATTAATCGTATACGGACATATGTCTCCTTATATGTTAGTGGGTATGATAGGTGCGATTAAAGCAGGGTGTGGATATGTACCCATTGACACATCCGTACCGAGTGAACGTGTAAACATGATTATAAATAAGGTTCAACCTGAAATGATATTTAACACAACAGATTCACGCTTAAATCAGCCTGTTATTCAAGAGCTGACAATCCAAAGTATCCAAGACTCAGATAATCCAACACTATTTGATAGTCAAATGGGATTAACAGACGTGGTATATACAATCTTTACATCTGGCTCAACAGGCGAACCTAAAGGGGTTCAAATTGAATATGCAAGTTTAATTGAGTTTGCAGAATGGATGGTATCACTTAACGAGTCTGAAGGTGCACAAGAATGGTTAAATCAAGCACCATTTTCATTCGACTTATCAGTCATGGCAATCTATCCTTGTTTAACTTCTGGTGGCACATTAAATTTAGTAGATAAGGACATGATCAACAAACCTAAATTATTGAATGACATGTTAGTTAATACACCAATAAATTCATGGGTGTCTACACCATCATTTATGGAAATGTGCCTATTATTACCTAACCTTAATGAAGCAAGTTACCCAAGTTTAAATCATTTCTTCTTCTGTGGAGAAATCTTGCCGCATAGAACTGCTAAAGCTTTACTAGATAGATATCCAAGTGCGGTAGTTTATAACACATATGGACCTACTGAAGCGACAGTTGCAGTTACAGGTGTTAAATTGACGCCTGAAATAATTGAAACGTATAATCCGCTACCAGTTGGTGTTTCAAGACCGAATACAACCTTATTTACTACAGATGAGGGTGAACTTGTAATTAAAGGTAATAGTGTTAGTTTAGGTTATTTAGATAATAAAGAAAAAACAGAAGCGGTATTCAACTTTGAAGATGGCCTTCGCATTTATCATACTGGTGATAAAGCAATCGAAAAAGACGGACAATGGTTCATTCAAGGAAGAATTGATTTCCAAATTAAACTTAACGGTTACCGCATGGAATTAGAAGAAATTGAAACGCAACTTAGACAGTCAGCATTCGTAAGAGAAACCGTAGTCGTACCAGTGTATAAAAATAACAAGGTTATACACTTAATCGGTGCGGTTGTTCCAACCGAAGAAGTTAAAGATGATTTGGAAATGACAAGACAAATTAAATCCGAACTCAAATCTCGCTTACCTGAATATATGATTCCGAGAAAATTTGTTTGGATGAAACAATTACCATTGACTTCAAACGGAAAGCTTGATCGTAAACAAGTGGCAGAGGATATTAACGCATGATTCCATATGGTACGTTTACCTTCTTCTTAGTTGCATTTATAGTACTTTTACCAGTCATCATACTCGGATTCTTAGGTAAGCGAAGCTATATATATAACGGTATAAGTACTGCAATTATGATTGTCGTCATTTTTTCATCAGATAAACATAATTTATTCGGTAATAAATATTTAAGTATTCAACTTATTAGTTTTATCATTTATCTCATTTGGCAAGTGCTATTAATCATGGGATATTATAAATCGAGACAGAAAAATAATACATTTAGTAAGTTTGTCATAGTGATGATTTTATCCATTTTACCATTAGCGATTGTTAAAGTATTACAAAGTTCATGGTTAGGTGGTCAACAAATTCACTTCCATGAACATAAACTAATTGAATTTGTAGGTTTCCTAGGTATTTCATATGTAACGTTTAAAAGTATTCAGTTAATTATGGAAATACGCGATGGCTCAATAAAAGAAATTAAAGTGGGCAAGTTGTTCCAATTTATTTCCTTCTTCCCAACAGTGTCTTCAGGACCGATTGATCGCTATAAACGTTTCGTCAAAGATGATAAAAAGGTTCCTACAGGTGAACAATATAGAGAAATGGTTGCTAAAGCGATACATATGATTATGCTTGGTTTCTTATACAAATATATACTCGCTTATTTAATCAATGTCTATGCAATTCATCCATTATTGATGGATTTGAATGGTTTTACGCATAAATGGTTGTATATGTATGCTTACAGTTTTTATTTATTCTTTGATTTCGCAGGATATAGTTTGTTTGCTGTAGCGGTAAGTTATTTATATGGTATCAATACACCACCTAACTTTAAGCAGCCTTTCAAAGCGAAGAATATTAAAGATTTCTGGAACAGATGGCATATGTCATTATCATTCTGGTTTAGAGATTGTATCTATATGCGTACATTATTCTATATGTCACGTAAGAAAACATTCAAAAGTCAATTTGCGATGTCTAATTTCGCATTCTTCCTAAACTTCTTTATCATGGGTGTGTGGCATGGTTTAGAGTTATTCTATATCGTTTATGGTATTTATCACGGTCTGATGTTTATCGGTTATGGTTACTATGAACGTTGGAGAAAGAAACATCCACCACGTTGGCAAAATGGTTTTACTATAGCATTAAGTATTATCATTACATTCCATTTTGTAGCATTTGGATTTTTAATCTTTTCAGGAAAATTAATTTAAAAGGAGTCATAAATTATGGAATTTAAAGAACAAGTATTAGATTTATTAGCTGATGTGGCAGAAAATGATGTTGTAAAAGAAAACCCTGATGTTGAAATCTTTGAAGAGGGTATTATCGATTCATTCCAAACAGTAGGATTATTACTTGAAATTCAAAATAGATTAGGCATTGAAGTATCAATCATGGATTTCGATCGTGATGAGTGGGCAACTCCTAACAAAATTGTTGAAGCATTAGAAGAATTACGATGAAATTAAAACCATTTTTACCAATTATTATTAGCGGCATATTATTTCTAGCCTTTGTGTTAATGCCTGCTAGCTGGTTTACTGGATTAGTCACGAACAAGGCTGTCGCTGATAATAGAATATCTTTAACAGATCAAGTTCTTAAAGGTACGCTCATTCAAAATAAACTATTTAGTAATGACAATTATTATCCTATCTATGGGTCTAGTGAATTGAATAAGTTAGATCCATTTAACCCTGCACTTGCATTACACAATAGAAAAGACACTAAGCCAATCTTTTTAGTGGGTACGGGTGGTAATACCGATTTAATTAATGCAATTGAATTAGCTGGTCAATATGATCAACTTAAAGGGAAAAAGATGACGTTTATTATTTCGCCACAATGGTTTAGTACGCATGGTGTGAATAATCGTGATTTTGCAGCACGAACAACACCTACCCAAATTAATCAGTTATTTCAACAAAAAGATATGCCTTCAGAATTAAAGGAAAGATATGCCAAACGCTTATTACAATTTAAAAGTGCGTCAAATAAAGCATTCTTGAAAGATGTTGCTAACAATCATGGCGAGGTAGATGGTCATTATGTTTCACGCTTTAAAGAGAATCAATTACTTAAGATTGAAGCAATTAAAACATACTTCTCATTTGATAAATCACCTTTATCACACGTGAAAACGATAACTGAACCAAATGCGTCATGGAAAGAAATGCAAGATAAAGCTATAGCTTTAGGTGAGAAACGCTCATCATCTAATAACTATGGCATCCGCAATGAATATTGGAAACAATTGATGCACCAAAAGCCGATGAATCATCGTCAATATGAGTTTAAAATGAACTCTCCAGAATTTAATGATTTATCATTATTAGTAGATACGATGCATCAAGCAGGTGCAGACGTACAATATGTCATTTTACCGGTAAATGGTAAATGGTATGATCATTTAGGTATTAAACGCGCCACAAGAGAACCTGTCTATAAGAAAATACACCAAACTGTTGAAGCACATGGTGGTAAAGTGTATGACATGTCAGATAAAGACTATGAAAAATATGTACTTAGTGATGTCGTTCACGTAGGTTGGAAAGGTTGGGCGCATATGAACCAACACATCGTTCAACATATGAATGATGATAATAAAGATCAAGAAAAACATCATGACCATAACTAATAAATAAAAGCACCAATGATTAGCGTGTGAAAACGCTGCTCATTGGTGCTTTATTGTATATATAAACGATATATGAGACGTTTAGAATACTTGTTCAACTTCGATAACGCCTGGAACTTCTTCGTGTAATGCACGTTCAATACCGGCTTTTAATGTGATTGTTGAGCTTGGACACGTACCGCAAGCTCCGTGTAATTGTAATTTCACGATGCCATCTTCAACATCTACTAACGTACAGTCTCCGCCGTCACGTAATAAAAAAGGACGTAAACGCTCAATGACTTCAGCTACTTGATCAAACATTGTTGCATTCTCAGTAGGCATGAGATATGTCTCCTTTCAAGTAAATTACTTCATAAATTCATTATTTATTTATTATAATAGATAAAGAAAGAAAAATCTATAAAACAAAACGGGGGATTTGAGTATGACTAAAGTTAGCGTGGTAGTTTACGGCGCAGATGTTGTGTGTGCGAGTTGTGTCAATGCGCCAACATCATTGAATACATTTGAGTGGATTAAGCCTTTATTAGAAAGAAAGTATCCAGACATTCAATTTGAATACACATATATTGATTTTCAAAAACAAACAGAAAATTTAAGTGATCACGACCAACACTATATTGAACAACTTGAGGAAGATGAGTTGTTCTATCCATTAATTACAATGAATGATGAGTATGTAGCAGATGGATATATTCAAACGAAGCAAATTACCAACTTTGTCGATAAACATTTTGCAAATTAATATCAATCTCTATAATAGTAAAATAGAACACGGGATTAAGTCTGAGCATGCTCAGGCCTAATCCCGTGTTTCATCTTAACCGTTATGATATTTATATAGCCATAAAACACCAGATTTAAGTATATGCGCAAGACGTCCGGTAACTGTACGGTCCATAATATAGGCAAATCCTTTCTTTTCACCAAGAGAACCAAGGAAACCTTGAACTTTTAATTCGGGCATTTTATCTGGTAGTGGTTCATTATTCCATTGTTTCTTGAGTACATCAGCGATTTGATCACCTTGTACTTCAGCTAATTGAGCACTTGGTGCATGCGGTAAATCAGCACAATCACCAACGATAAATACATTTCGATACGTTGGGACTTGATGATATTGATTAATAATGACACGTCCGCTTCGATTGATATCGATAGGTAAGTGTCTTACAACTTCAACAGGTTGAATACCCGCAGTCCAGACAACCAAATCAACATTTTCTGGTGATCCACTATTATAAATTTTACCTGGTTCTACTTTATCAATTAAAGAATTTGGAACGACTTTCACATTGTTTTCGCGGAACCATTTGGCAATATAGTTACTTAATTTTTCAGGGAAATTTCTTAAAATGCGTTCACCACGATCATAAAGGATAACTTCTAAATCTTCACGACTTTCACGCAGCTCACTTGCTAGTTCGATACCACTTAATCCAGCGCCAACAATGCCTACACGCGCTCCACTAGGTAATTCACTAATACTGTGGAATGTCTCGCGAGCTTTAGAAAGTGTTTGAATGCTGTGCGTATAGGCGTCAGCACCAGGCACATTATGATATTTATCTTCGCAACCTAAGCCAATAACTAATTCATCATAATCCACCTTCGTATGACCAACAGATACGATTTGAGCATCTAAATCAATATCATTAATTTCGCCATAAATCGTATTAATGCGTTCTGAATCAGGAAAATTCATGCGCACATCATTATCAGACTTAGTACCCGCTGCTAAAGCATAAAATTCTGGTTTCAAACCATGAAATGGCATACGGTCAATTAATGTTAAAGTATAATTTTCTGGTAATGCATCTGGTAGAATACGCGACATGATACGCATATTACCATAGCCGCCACCAAGTAACACTAAATTTTTCATTTGTTATACCCCTTTATAAAAAATTTGTTATTCCGAAATAAATTTTGACTTATACCCTTTGAATTAAGCAAACTTTTGTAAATGAACGATACTTTAATTTGAAAACTTTAAATTAATAAAGTTATTTATCGCCGACATTTATTGCCCCTAACAATAAAGTGTGCGATATATGTATATGTGTATTATATCTTTTTTTCAAAATGACTACAATGAAATGTATGATATGGAAAATGAAGTTAATGATTTCTAGTCGGAGAAATTCGTTATAAATAGTAGGAAAATGATGAGCCAGGACAATGCAGTTCTAAGTAAGATTTGTTATAATAATGTAATTAAAAAATGAAGAAGAAGGTGAAGTATGTTTCCATTAGTCGAATTTTGCATTTCTAATATGGCAAAAGGCGGAGACTACGTTTACGATAAACTTGATAACGATCCCAATGTGGATGTATTAGAATATGGATGTTTAAACAACTGTGGCGTATGTTCATGTGGGTTGTATGCATTAGTAGATGGTGATACTGTTGAAGGTGATACACCAGATGAGTTATTAAGCAATATTTATAAACATATAGAAGAGAATGATTTTACTAACTTATTATAGGAGGAATAATTTATGCCAACTGTAACATTAACTGAAGCGGCAGCGTATGAAGTTAAAGATATGTTGAAGAGTAATGACATGGAAGATGGCTATTTAAAGATTAAAGTAAACGGTGGTGGTTGCACAGGCCTTACGTATGGTATGTCAGCCGAAGAACAACCTGGCGAGAATGATGAAGTACTCGAATTCTACGGTTTGAAAGTATTAGTAGATAAATATGATGTACCTGTATTAAATGGGACAACGATTGATTTTAAACAATCTTTAATGGGTGGTGGCTTCCAAATTGATAATCCAAATGCCATCGCTTCATGTGGCTGTGGTAGTTCATTCAGAACTGCTAAAGTAGCTGGAAACCCTGAAGAATGCTAGGATAAGTTCGAATCATTTGTCTCTATCATTGATTTTCGAAGACGTCATTGTATGGATAATATGATTATTTTAATATTCGTCTTGTTGTAGCTTGAAAATGAACTATAAAAGCTATAAAATTGAAGATGGATTGAACTTTGTCTTTTTTGTGAACGTAAGTTCATAAAATCGAACTGAAAATGAAAGTGTTGACTAAGACTATAAATGGGGATGAACAGTTAGGTTAAGTGCAAAGTCTTTGGATAGAATCAGATAAACATATATTAAAGTAAAATATATTGTTATGTCTGAACTTTGTTATGTTCTGAAGTTTGTAGCCTTTTTCTACATTTAAGAAAATAATAATGAAAGCTTAGGTGAATGAAATGGCACAAGATTGTAAAAAAGTACTTGTTTTAGGTGCAGGTTATGCTGGTTTACAAACAGTAACTAAATTACAAAAAGAACTTTCTGCTGAAGAAGCGGATATTACATTAATTAACAAAAATAAATATCACTATGAAGCAACTTGGTTACACGAAGCTTCAGCTGGTACATTAAATTATGAAGATTTAATTTACCCAATTGAAAGTGTAATTAAAGAAGATAAAGTTAAATTTATCAATGCAGAAGTAACTAAAATCGATCGTAACGCTAAAAAAGTAGAAACTAATCACGGTATCTATGATTACGACATTTTAGTAGTAGCATTAGGTTTCGAAAGTGAAACATTTGGCATTGATGGTATGAAAGACTATGCATTCCAAATCGAAAATGTTGAAACTGCACGTAAATTATCTCGTCATATCGAAGATAAATTTGCTAACTACGCAGCTTCTAAAGAAAAAGACGATAAAGACTTAGCTATCTTAGTTGGTGGCGCAGGCTTTACAGGTATCGAATTCTTAGGTGAATTAACTGAAAGAATTCCTGAATTATGTAATAAATATGGTGTTGATCAAAACAAAGTTAGAGTAACTTGTGTTGAAGCTGCACCAAAAATGTTACCAATGTTCTCTGACGAATTAGTTAATTATGCAGTTAGCTACTTAGAAGACCGTGGTGTTGAATTCAAAATTGCTACACCAATCGTTGCATGTAACGACAAAGGTTTCGTCGTTAAAATTAACGATCAAGAACAACAATTAGAAGCAGGTACAGCAATCTGGGCTGCGGGTGTTCGCGGTAGTAAATTAATGGAAGAATCATTCGAAGGCGTTAAACGTGGTCGTATCGTGACTAAACAAGATTTAACAATTGAAGGTCATGATGATATCTTCGTTATTGGTGATGTTTCAGCATTCATCCCAGCTGGTGAAGAACGTCCATTACCAACTACAGCACAAATTGCTATGCAACAAGGTGAACACGTTGCTAAAAGCATTAAAAATATCTTAAACGGTCAAGCACCAACAGACTTCGAATATGTTGACCGTGGTACTGTATGTTCATTAGGTTCTCATGACGGTGTAGGTATTGTTTACGGTAGAGATATTACTGGTAAAAAAGCTGCATTCATGAAAAAAGTTATCGATACACGTGCAGTATTCAAAATTGGTGGCGTAGGCTTAGCATTTAAAAAAGGTAAATTCTAAGTTATTACTTTAATCTAGTCATCCTTGCGGGGGTGGGACGACGAATTTATAAAGAATTCTGTCCCACGCCCTCTTTTTATATTACATTCAATTAGGAGTGAGAGGTTATGGTTAATTTCCAAATATGTAACAATGCATCTTTACAATCAGAAGTGTTAATTCTAGGTTTACCTGACCACATCAATCAACTCGGTACTATCCATTACAACAATCAAGATTTGACCCATCAAATAGATACATATCGCCATCATCATTTGGTTAGCAGCAAATTAGGTAAAGTATCTTCAACTTTATTACCATTAGCAGATACATCTAAACGACTTATTACAGTTGGATTAGGAAATTTAAAATCGCTTGATTATGCTGCATTATTAAAAGTATTTGGCCATTTATTTCAATTTTTAAAAGAAGAACAAGTAACTGAAGCAGATGTGCTATTCGATACATTGATTTCAAAACAAGTGGAACAAAGTAAAGTTGCAGAGGTTATGGGACTTCAAAGTGAACAGTCGATTTATAGTTTTGATCATTATAAATCTGATAAGACTGCACCGTATCAATTAGATTTAAATATTACGTCTGCCACTGAAGATTTGAATCAATATATCATTAATGGTAAGACAATCGGTCAGTCTATTAACCTAGCACGCGACTTTAGCCAGATGCCGCCAAATATATTAACGCCTAATTACTTTGCTGAACAAATTACGCAACACTTTGCGCAATCATCAGTAGCTGTTGATATAAAAGATGGTAACCAACTATTAGATGAAGGATTTGGACTTATTCACGCGGTAGGTAAAGGTTCTGAGCATCCTCCAGTTGTCATAACGATGACTTACAATGGTGGGGATAGTAATGATGCACCGATTGCTTTGGTAGGTAAAGGCATTACATATGATTCAGGTGGTTATAGCATTAAATCTAAGATAGGCATGCAAACCATGAAATTTGATATGTGTGGCGCAGCAAATGTAGTTGGTATGATTGATGCTGCATCACGTTTACAACTTCCTATCAATATTGTAGGGGTTATCGCTTCCGCTGAAAATATGATTAGTAATCAAGCAATGAAACCGGATGATGTATTAACGGCATTAAGTGGTGAAACCGTTGAAATGTTAAATAGTGATGCGGAAGGACGATTGGTATTGGGAGATGCAGTATTTTATGCTAACCAATTTCAACCGAAACTCATTTTAGACTTTGCCACACTTACAGGTGCAGCGGTTGCAGCATTAGGTGAAGATAAGGCAGCTATTTTTAGTTCTAATGCCGATAAAGAATTTGAGGCTATACGTCTTAGTGCTAAAGCAATGGATGAATATGCATTTGAATTACCAATGACACAAACTGAGCAGCGACTAATACGTCAATCAGATGTTGCAGATTTAGTTAATCATACAAATGGACACGGGAAAGCACTCTTTGCAGCGACTTTTATTACACATTTTAGTGGTGCTACACCCCATATTCATTTTGACATAGCTGGTCCGGCAACAACGACTAAGGCCAGTTATAAAGGTCCAAAAGGTCCAACTGGCAGTATGATAACAACTGTATTGAATTGGCTAAGATAAGTTAAATATGAAGTAATGATTTAGTCTTTAAGAGTGGAAACAATTACTAATACACGTTTCCACTCTTTATTTATGTCAATGATCTTATTAAATTTGAATGTAATCTTACATTGACATCGTCTTAACTACTTGGTAAGATAAAAAACATATAAAATACTTTAGTTCGGTAGAGAGATAAAGGATGTGTTGTTATGTTAAATGCAGTTGTTATAGCTGTGCTATTAATGATTATTCTATGTTTATGTAGACTGAATGTAGTGATAAGTTTATTTATTAGTGCACTCGTAGGCGGTCTCATTTCTGGTATGAGTATTGAAAAGGTCATTAGCGTATTTGGTAAAAATATTGTAGATGGTTCTGAGGTAGCATTAAGTTATGCATTACTTGGAGGGTTTGCTGCATTAATCTCTTATAGTGGTATTACAGATTATCTTGTAACTAAGATTATTCGTGCAATTCACTCTGAAAATAGTAGACTTTCAAGAATCAAAGTAAAAGTTATTATTATCGTAGCATTGCTTGCGATGAGTATAATGAGTCAGAACCTCATTCCAGTTCACATTGCTTTTATTCCAATTGTTATTCCGCCATTGTTAAGTTTATTTAATGATTTGAAGATGGATAGACGACTTATTGGATTAGTCATCGGATTTGGTTTATGTTGGCCTTATGTATTATTGCCTTATGGCTTTGGTCAAATTTTCCATCAAATCATTCAAAGTGGTTTCCAAAAAGCACATCATCCTATCGAATTTAATATGATTTGGAAAGCTATGCTGATTCCTTCACTTGGTTATATCGTTGGATTAATCTTAGGTATGATTTATTATCGTAAACCACGTGAATATAAAACTGAAACGTATGTAGAAGATGAAAATGCGACTACAGAAATTAAACCATACGTACTCGTCGTTACTATCGTTGCTATCTTAGCTACGTTCTTAGTACAAACATTTACAGATTCAATGATTTTTGGCGCATTAGCGGGTGTTCTTGTATTCTTTGTTTCAGGAGTTTATAAATGGAAAGAATTAGACAGCCAATTTGTTGAAGGGATTAAAATTATGTCATTTATTGGTGTCGTTATTCTTTCAGCGAATGGGTTCGCTGGTGTAATGAATGCGACTGGTGATATCGAAAAATTAGTATCAAGCTTGACTGATATTTCTAGTGGTCATAAATTAATAAGTATTATTATTATGTATATCATTGGCTTAATTGTAACTTTAGGAATTGGATCATCATTCGCAACGATTCCTATTATTGCCACTTTATTTATTCCGCTCGGCGCTTCACTAGGTTTAAATACGATGGCTTTAATCGCCTTAGTTGGTACGGCAAGTGCGTTAGGTGATTCAGGTTCACCAGCAAGTGATTCTACACTAGGACCAACAGCTGGTTTAGATGTGGATGGACAACATGATCACATACGTGATACATGTATACCTAACTTCTTGTTCTATAATATACCTTTAATGATATTTGGCACGATTGCAGCTATGATATTATAAGTGTATATGAGGTGAAATAAGACAATGACGAACTTATTAGAAACGTTTGAAATGAAGATAGAAGAAGTGTCAGAAGGTAGTGTAGTTATTTCTATGCCAGTGACGGATAAAGTTAAACAACCATTTGGTTACTTGCATGGTGGTGCCTCAATTGCTTTAGGTGAAACAGCGTGTTCATTAGGTGCTGCTCATTTAGTAGATACTAAGTCATTTATACCGCTGGGGCTGGAAATGAATGCGAATCATATCCATTCAGTTAAAGAGGGTCGTGTGATTGCTACAGCAACAATTATCCATCAGGGAAGTACGACTCAAGTGTGGAATGTAGAAATAAACAGTGAACAAGGACAGCTGATTAGCATTATGAGAGGAACGATTGGCATTAAACCGTTAAAGCAATAAAAGCACATATTCTACTTAAGTTCAATTAAGTATCGTTTGAAATACTTTCATTATAAAAGCTTTTGACTAAGAAAAGAACGCAGGCGTAGGACGATGAATTCATGATGAATTCTGTTCTACGTCTGCGTTTTTGTTGGGGGTGGGACGACGAATTTAAAAAATTTTCCCAATCCCTAGTGTTGGTATGTTAATACTTACGTCTAATTAAATTATGCATGTTTTTGGATATGTTGATCTGATAAACGTTGATAGGCTTGTTTAATTCTTTGAGCTGCTTCACGTCCACCCATAATATTTCTAGCAAATGGCCCTAGCTCTAAATCAGCTAAACCTCCAGATACGAATAACTGTGGCAACCATTCTAATTCAGGGCTAATGGAAGGAAAACCACAACGTGTTAGTGGTGCATGTTCATTTGTAATTAATGATTGAATCATAGGTTGCTGTAATAGTGTAGATTTAAAACCAGTTGCTAATAAAATAAAATCATAGGGATCAGTTGAATGTTGTGTGTGAATATGATGTTGATCAACTGATTCAATTGTATCTTTATGAATGATAAGACGTCCAGACTGTACATGTTTTTTTAGTCGTAGATAGAGTTCTCTCGGCATTGATCCTTTATGTCGTTCTTGTTGTATGATAGACATTCGTTCTATAGAAGAATCAATATTTAAAAAACGACTCATATTTTTAGGGCCAAGCCAACCTGGATCAGCATCAAAATGTTGTATGTCAATATCTTTATTCATCCACAAATGAACTACTTTATCGTGGGATTGATTGATTAGTTTCAAAGTTAAATGTGCAGCAGAAATACCACTACCAACAACGTGCGAACTGTGTTCATACATACTTGAATTAAAAGACGTATCAAAAATATGGCATGCATTATCAACGTGTTGATAAATATCAGGAATATAAGGTTGATGCGTACATCCATTTGCTAATATCACACAATCTGAATGAATAACTTGGTTATGATTTAATTGAATTTGCCATTGTTCATCATTTCTTGCTAAAGATTTCACGTATCCTTGAATATGACTTTCATTTAAATCATAGTGATGTACTTGCTCATGAACATGATGCATAAACATATCAGTTTGTGGACGTTGATATTGACCATATGTAGCATGAGTATATTGTTGCATTTTAGCAAATTGCTTTAAATGAAATGGGTTAGGATGAATATGATGTACAATAGGAGAGCGTAAATAGGGCATACTGATACGATGTGAAAAATCATTAAATTGTTCACAGAGTGATGAATAAGGGTCGATAATACTTAAATCATCTTGAGATAATCCTAAAGCTCTAAGTTGAATTGCAATCGTTGTACCTTGTATGCCACCACCGATAATTGTCCAATGCATAGTAACACTTCTTTCTCAATAAAACGTAATAATTACGATTTATGATAGCATATCTAGTTTAATTAGACAATAAAAAGCGAGTACAAGATAGCAATCACTTTGAATTCTATCTCGTACCCGCGTTTATGATTAGAAGTAAACCAAGCCTTTGTTTTGTTAGGACCTTGAGTTATATCTTTTTATTTTTAAATTCATTTTTAAGTTCATCAATTTTTGTATCTTTAGTGTAAGGTGTTTTATTATTATAGGCTGCTCTCATAATTAAGTGACTTGAGAGTGGGCCAGTTACAAGGATAAAAAGAATACCAAAAATCAATTGCATATTAATATATCCGTCAGTAGCAATAAAGTATAAGAATGTACCAAACAGAAGGAAAATAGCACCTAAAGTTGCTGATTTACCAGCAGCATGGCCTCGTGAATAAATATCTTTCAATCTTATAATGCCTATAGCTGTAACAGCACTAATAATTGCTCCTAAAATAACAAAGATAACTGCCAAACTAGTGACGATGTTCGTTATCACGTTCAATCACCTTACCTTTATCCATATATTTTGAGAAGACCGCTGTACCTAGAAAGGCCAAGATACCAATTAACAAAATGGCAACGAGTAGATATTCCGCCCCCATAAAAATACTATATAGCGCAATACATGCCATTAATTGTAAACCAATTGCATCAAGTGCTAAAATTCTATCAGCTAATGTAGGACCTTTGATAATACGTGTAAACATCGCTAACATTGATAGGGCAACAATAATTAAAGCAATCATCATAATGATTTTTACCATTAGTCTTCGCCCACCTCTCTAACTACTTTCTCTAATGAAGATTTTATACCTTCAATTTCTTCTTCTTTTGTACTGAAATCTATAGAGTGAATGTATATTTTTCTTCTATCATCGCTAATACCTAATACGACTGTTCCTGGTGTCAAAGTAATTAGATTAGATAATAATACGATTTGCCAATCTGTTTTTAAATCAGTGTGATATACAAAGAAACCTGGTTCATTTTTAAGTTTAGGTTGTAGAACAATCTTTAATACATCAATATTGGCTTTTAATAATTCTACGAAAAATACAACTGCCAATTTTAAAATCTTATAAACTTTAATTAAATAAAATCTTCCTGGTAATATTCTACTAAATAAATATACCAATCCTAGTCCTAGTATGAATCCGAGTAAGAGGTTATTTAATGTATAGCAACCACTTAGGAAAATCCAAATAAAAGCTAAGATGAAGTTTAAAATAATTTGAATCGCCATTATGATCTACCTCCTAAGACACTCTTGATATAGACGCTAGGATCATAAAATGATTGAGCCGCCTCAGATATTAATGGATATAATAGATCAGCAGATAATCCAAATACAACGGTAATGATGACAGCTATAATAGAAATTGTAGTTGCTTGTTTAACATTAACGTTTTGCGTAACTTCATATCCTTTTGGTTCTCCGAAAAAGCCTTTCAAGAAAATGTGAATAACAGAATAGAGTACTACTAAACTTGAAAGTAATACAATAAGGCCACTGACATAAAAGCCTTTTTCAAAGGTTGCTTGTACGATGTAATATTTACCATAAAAACCACTTAATGGCGGTATACCAGCTAAACTTAGTGCTGCGATGAAGAAAGTCCATCCAAGCACCGGATAGTGTTTGATAAGACCACCAAAGTCTTTAAGACTGGTTGATTTCGTAATTTGATACATTACACCGATAAGTAAGAATAGGGCAGTTTTAACTAACATATCATGGATTGTATAGTAAATAGCACCTATAATACCCGCTTCATTCATCATAGCTACACCAACTAAGATAACGCCTACAGCAATCATGATGTTATAAATAATAATCTTTTTAGTGTCATCATAGGCGATGGCACCTACCGAACCAAATATGATCGTTAATAAGGCTAAGAATAAAATCGTATAATGTGAAAAACTCATTGTATCGTGGAAGAACAAGCTCAATGTTCTTAAAATCGCATATACACCAACTTTTGTTAATAAAGCACCGAAAAATGCAATAATTGCAAATGGTGGCGCATAGTATGAACCTGGCAACCATACATACATAGGGAAGGCACCAGCTTTAGTTGCAAATACGAAAATAAATAAAATAAAGACAATACTTAAGAGCCCACCGTGAGTATTAGATAATGTAAATAACTTCTCACTAATATCCGCCATATTTAACGTACCAACGATAGAATATAAAATCGCAACCGCCATCACAAAGAATGTTGAAGTAACAATATTGACCAATAAATATTTAACTGTTTCACGCAATTGGATTCGCGTACCACCAAGTACGAGTAGTGCGTATGATGACATTAAGAAAACTTCAAAGAATACAAATAAGTTAAAAATGTCACCAGTTGTAAATGCGCCGATAATACCGACTAACATAAATGTGATAGAGAAATGGAAGTAATAACGTTCTCTATCGATGCCTGCAGTTGTAAACGAAAAGGCAGTAATTAAAATAGTTATAATAATACTAGTCACAATTAACATTGCACTGAAACTATCTAGTAAAAAGATAATGCCATAAGGTGCAGGCCAAGAACCTAATTCTACTTTTAGTGGTCCGTGAACATAAACATTATATAAATTTATAATCGCAACGATTAATGTAAGCAACAAACCGATTATCGTGACATATCGTTTTGCACGATAACGTTGTCCTAAAAAGACCAATATAATTGCTGTAAAAATAGGTACGACTAATGAAAGGACGACTAAATTATTTTCAATCATCATCTAACACTCCTTTCATTCTTTCTACGTTGTCTGTACCTAACTCTTTATATGTTCTAAATGCTAACACTAAGAAAAAGGCAGTTGTCGCAAACGCGATAACGATTGCCGTAAGTATTAATGCATGGGGGATAGGATCAACATATTGACTAATCGCCTTTTCATAGATGGGCATTTCGCCATGTTTTAATCCACCCATTGTAATTAAAAATAAATTGGATGCATGTGTAATTAATGTTGTCCCCATAACAATACGTATCAAACTTTTAGATAAAACGAGATAGACACTAATTGAAGTGAGGATGCCACATACAAATATCATGATTATTTCCACTATTCGCTCTCTCCAATCGTTATAATAATTGTCATGATCGTTCCAACTACTGCACATAGCACGCCAAAATCAAAGAACATAGGCGTGTTCATATGCACAGGTTGAAGTAGGGGCAACGGTATATTAAATTCTGTGTGCGTGAAAAAGTTTTGACCATAGAACCAACTCGCTAATGGTGTGCCAACACAAAATAATAAGCCAATACCAATTAGAATTTTAAAATCCCATGGAAATACTTTTTGCATCGTCTTAATATCAAATGCAATTGCAATGATTGTTAGTGCACATGATAATAGTAAGCCACCTACGAAACCGCCACCTGGTGTGTAATGTCCTGCGAAGAATAATGTGACACCAAATAAGGCGATTAGAAAAGCGATAATAACAGCAGCATATTGAAACATTAAATTATTGTTCTGTCTGTTCATCACGTTTCACCTCACTTGATTGATGTTTACGACGCAATTTAATCATTGTATATACACCTAAACCGGCAATACCTAATACAGATGATTCGAATAATGTATCCATACCACGGAAGTCAACAAGGATGACATTTACCATATTCTTACCATGAGCTAAATCGTAAACATGTGCTTTATAGTATTCTCCGATAGACGTAAAATGTCTGTTGCCATATGCAATTAAGCCTAAGATGATAACTACTAGACCTACACCTATAGAGATAAGTGCATTCGTTAATTTAAATGATCGCGTTTCATTATAGCGATTTAAATTCGGTAAATGATAGAAACATAACAAGAATAGTGCTGTTGAAATAGATTCTACTACGAATTGTGTTAATGCAAGGTCTGGTGCTTTGAAAAATACAAATAGCACGGATACTGAATAACCGACGACACCGAGCATAATAACGCTAAATAAACGAGATTTCGCTATGACAACCATAAATGCTGCGATGACTAATAATATTAAAATCGCAATTTCATAAATATGAATGTTATTAATATCTTTAAAATTAAAATCAAATGGAACGTTTAATAATGTCACAATCGTAACGACGATAAGCATGCCGAATATTATGACTAAACTATCTCTAACATAACCATTTACATAACTATTCGTCATGTTCGCTGAATAATTAGGTAAATATTTTCCAGTTGAATCGTACCAATGATTCAATGTAAGACGTGTTGGTTGTGCGTGCAATAATCGAATCCAATAACTAAATGTGAGTAATAATAGAATACCGATTACCCAAATTATTAATGTTGAAATAAATGCAGGTGTAATACCATGGAATAAATGGAATTCTGCATTCACATTCTGCATGCCACTGATTGCAGTTGTAGCTGGCTCAACAATAGATTGTGTTATTAATCCAGGGAACAAGCCAAAGACAATAACGAGCACAGCTAAAATGATTGGAGATAGTAACATTAGCATTGAAGCTTCGTGTGCTTTTTTTGGTAAGGCATTCGGCTGATGTTTACCAAAGAAAATATACGTAATAAATTTGATTGAATAAACGAAAGTGAAAATACTTCCCACTATAGCTAAAATAGGGAAAATAATACCTAACGTATTTAAGCTAAACAGATTAGCATGAGAAATCTCAATCATGGCTTCAAGGAATTTCTCTTTAGAAAGGAAGCCATTGAATGGTGGAATACCAGCCATACTCAAAGCTGTAATAACAGTTATGGTAAATGAGATAGGCATAATCGTTAGTAAGCCACCAAGTTTTTTAACATCTCTTGTACCTGTAACATGATCAACAGCACCTGTAATCATAAATAGCGCACCTTTAAAAGTAGCATGATTGACTAAGTGGAATACTGCTGCAGTAAAGCCAGCGATATACAATTGACTCTGACTTCCCTCGAAGTGATAACTTACGGCACCAATACCTAACATTGACATAATCATGCCAAGTTGAGACACAGTTGAAAAGGCAAGGATACCTTTTAAATCTTGTTGTTTTGTTGCATTTAAAGATGCCCAGAATAGTGTGATTAAACCGACTAATGTAATGGTCCAAATCCACCCTTGAGAAATTGCAAAGAGTGGTGTGACACGCGCTACTAGATACAAGCCAGCCTTAACCATCGTAGCTGAGTGTAGGTATGCACTCACTGGGGTAGGTGCTTCCATTGCGTCTGGTAACCAAATATAAAACGGTACTTGCGCTGATTTTGTGAATGCACCTAACATAATGAGTACCATTGCTAATGTGAATAAAGGACTATGTTGAATCACTGAAGCATTAGCAATGAGTTCATGTAAGCTAAGTGAATCGCCAGCTAGAGAAATTAAAATGAATCCCCCTAATAAACTTAAACCACCAAACACTGTAATGATTAAAGATTTCTGTGCACCATAAATCGATGCGCGTTTTTCTCTCCAGAATGAAATAAGTAAAAAACTTGAAAAAGACGTTAATTCCCAAAATAAATATAAAATGATTAAATTGTCTGAAAGGACAACGCCTAACATTGCACCCATAAAAAGTAATAAATAACAATAAAAGTTACCAAGTTGTTCAGACTTACTTAAATAGCCGACAGAGTATAAGACGACTAATGAGCCGATACCTGTGATAAGTAAACTAAATAAAATACTTAAGCCATCAAGGTATAAATCAAAATTCATACCTATATGAGGCATCCAGTTTAATGTTTTTATTACTGTATTACCTGACTGAGTAGTCGCAATATGAGATAAGAAATAAATAAATAAGACAACAGGAATAGGTAATACAAACCAACCTAAATGAATCTTCTTAAAGAATCGATAAAGAATTGGAATAAGGAGTGCAAATATTAACGGTAGTATGACCGCAATATGTAACAAACTCACTATGTTATCCTCCTTAAAAAATATTTATGAAATATATTATACATGAATCATATTGTTCTGAAAAACGACGATAACGCTTACGGGTAGCGATTTTTCGGAACTTGTTAAATAAGAAGAAACACGTTCAAATTTCCTATAAAAATTTTTGTTTATATTGAATTGAGTAGTCATTTTTTAGATTTTCAAGATTAGTTAATGCTAATTTTGAAAATTCTGTATCCTGTTGTTTTAAATCATTTTCCATTTTTGTAATGGCTTGTTGCAATGACGCTTCATAAGGCATTGCTTCTACATTAAATTCACGTAATTGCGAACGTGTTGCATAACGTTTCTCATAATGACTTAAAGCACGTCTTTCATGGAAAAAGACACCTTCCGTTTGACCTGGGTTATGTAAGTCACCTTGTTTTGGATGTTTAATCACTTGTTCGACTTGGACGAGAACTTGATCATCATTCTCTTCTTTAATTGTGACACCATAAGCACCCGTCTTATGTGAGAATCGATATAACATGCTATATTACTTCCTTTCAAATGTGTTAAGATGTATCTATATCATCATAACATGAATGGAGAATTGAAATGACTAACTATCCACAACTAAACAAAGAAATACAAGATAATGAAATTAAAGTAGTTATGCATACAAATAAAGGCGATATGACATTTAAACTGTTCCCAGATATCGCACCGAAAACAGTTGAAAATTTTGTGACACATGCGAAAAATGGTTACTACAATGGTATTACTTTCCACCGTGTCATTAATGACTTTATGATCCAAGGGGGCGACCCAACAGCGACTGGTATGGGTGGTGAAAGTATTTATGGTGGCTCATTCGAGGATGAGTTCTCATTAGAAGCTTTCAACTTATACGGTGCACTTTCAATGGCAAATGCAGGACCAAACACAAATGGTTCACAATTCTTTGTCGTACAAATGAAAGAAGTACCTGAATCTATGGTGAATCAATTAGTAGATGGTGGTTGGCCTGAACCAATTGCTAAAGCTTATGCTGAGAATGGTGGGACACCTTGGTTAGACCAAAAACACACAGTATTTGGTCAACTTATCGAAGGTGAAGCAACATTAGAAGATATTGCAAATACGAAAGTAGGGGCACAAGATAAACCTGTACATGATGTAGTCATTGAATCTATTGATGTAGAAGATAAATAATCAGTGGCTATACAATAAAAGTTCTGTCTAGCGAGTCGGCGGTTGATGTCGATTCGCTTTTTTATGAGATGCGTATTTGAATCTAATGTCAACGTCGCAGCAAAAGTTAGCATAGTCATAGGACGCATTTAAATGCGAACGTTTAAGTCCTAATCGTCAGTAGGCGTATAATATTATTGAAAAAATGTGGATTTTTATTGGTTTATAGTTAGTCCAAGTTTGTGATTTATGCTATTATAATTATGTTAAGTAAATCGAAGTAAGGGGTTATCAAGTTGAATAATCACTATAAAGCAGGTCAGCATATTAAAGTGCGTGTGACTGGCATTCAACCGTATGGCGCTTTTGTTGAGACCCCTGACCATACTGAAGGACTTATCCATATTTCAGAAATTATGGATGATTATGTCCACAATTTAAAAAAATTTCTATCAGAAGGACAAATCGTTAAAGCAAAAATTTTATCAATTGATGATGAAGGAAAACTCAATTTGTCTCTTAAAGATAATGATTACTTTAAGAATTATGAACGAAAAAAAGAAAAGCAGTCAGTATTAGATGAAATTAAAGAAACAGAAAAGTATGGGTTTCAAACGCTTGAAGAACGCCTACCGGTCTGGATTAAACAGTCTAAACGTGCGATTCGTAATAATTGATTGACTGTTAACACGCTCAGCTAACGTTATATGTTACATATAACGCTAGCTTTTTTAGTATCTTCGTTTATAAGTGTGATAACTCGTTTCTAAGTAAGGTGCTATGTATATGTATGCATGCACATGCAAGCAAAATATTGGTGGAAGATGATTTCTTCGTGCTATAGTCTAGTCATAATAAAAATGGAAAGGACTTACTTATGAATAATAAATACGAAAAATTATTTGAAACAGTCACATTACCTAACGGGATTGAATTAAGAAATCGCTTTGTTTTAGCACCATTGACGCATATTTCATCTAATGATGACGGTACGATTTCAGATGTTGAAATACCATATATTGAAAAGCGTTCTAAAGATGTAGGTTTAGCAATCAATGCTGCAAGTAATGTTAACGATATCGGTAAAGCTTTTCCGGGACAACCTTCTGTTGCACGTGATTCAGATATAGAAGGACTCAAACGTTTAGCGCACGCAATGAAGAAAAATGGCGCTAAAGCATTAGTTCAAATCCACCATGGCGGTGCCCAAGCTTTACCTAATTTAACACCAAATGGAGATGTGGTTGCGCCAAGTCCAGTCACATTAAAAAGCTTCGGACAAACAGAAGAACATGCCGCTAGAGAAATCACACCAGAAGAAATTGAACAAACTATCAAAGATTTTGGTGAAGCTACACGACGTGTCATTGAAGCTGGCTTTGACGGTGTAGAGATTCACGGTGCCAATCACTATTTAATCCATCAATTTGTGTCTCCATATTATAATAGAAGAAATGATGAATGGTCTGACCACATGAAATTTCCAACTGCTGTTATAGATGAGGTATTAAATGCCAAGGAACAATATGCAAGTGATGATTTCATCGTCGGTTATCGCCTTTCTCCTGAAGAAGCAGAATCACCAGGTATTACTATGGAAATTACAGAACAACTAATCCATACAATTACTGAAAAATCCATTGATTATGTTCATATTTCTTTAGGCGATATTCATTCAAAAACAAGAGAAGGTAAGTATGCTGGACAAGAACGATTGAAATTAATCCATCAATGGGTTAATGGTCGTATGCCTGTCATTGGTGTAGGTTCAGTATTTACAGCTGATGATGCATTAGATGCGATTGAGTCAACAGAAGTTGAACTTGTAGCGCTAGGTCGTGAAATACTATTAGATTATAATTTCATCAGCAAAATTCAAGAAGGTAAAGAAGATCAAGTTTTATCAGAATTTGACCCAAATCGCGAAGATAAACATGGATTAACACCTAATTTATGGAATCAATTTAACGAAGGCTTTTATCCTTTACCTCGTAAAGATAAATAAGTATGAACGATTGGTTCGTCTTTATAAAGAAATGTTGACTTAGCATTATATTGTAATGGTGCGCGTGCATGATATGTTAAGTCATGTGTCGTTATTCAATTTAATGATATGACAAGCTGAAACAGGTTATGGCAATGACATTTGCTTTAACCTGTTTTTTTAATATGACAAATATTGAAGTATTTTATTTATCGGAAAATTTTTAATATTTTGCTTGTAAATTTATTGGGAGATATGTCATTATATCTGTAAGGGCTTTCATTTAGATTTAAAGGGCATATATGATGTAATATTTAGTCATTTCATGCTCTTATTAATTTTGCACATATCCTCAATGTATATAGCATCGAAAGCCGCAAACGTATGGCCATTAGTTTTAATATAAATTAAGCAAAGGGGAGATATTATGACTAAGTCAGAACAAATTATTGAATTAACAAACCACTATGGAGCACAAAACTATGTACCTCTACCAATCGTTGTAGCAGAGGCGGAAGGTATATGGGTAACTGATCCAGAAGGTAATAAATACATGGATATGCTTTCAGCTTATTCAGCTGTAAACCAAGGTCACCGTCATCCTAAAATTATTCAAGCGCTTAAAGATCAAGCTGATAAAGTTACTTTAGTTTCTCGAGCGTTTCACAGTGATAATTTAGGTGAATGGTATGAAAAAGTATGTAAGTTAGCTGGCAAAGATAAAGCATTACCAATGAATACGGGCGCAGAAGCAGTTGAAACTGCATTAAAAGCTGCACGTCGTTGGGCATATGATGTTAAAGGTCTTGAACCAGATAAAGCTGAAATTATTGCGTTCAACGGTAACTTCCACGGTCGTACGATGGCACCTGTGTCTTTATCATCAGAAGCTGAATACCAACGTGGATATGGTCCGTTATTAGATGGTTTCCGTAAGGTGGATTTCGGTGACGTTGATAAATTAAAAGAAGCAATTAATGAAAATACAGCTGCTATTTTAGTCGAACCAATTCAAGGTGAAGCGGGTATTAATATTCCACCTGAAGGTTATTTGAAAGCTATCAGAGAATTATGTGACGAACATAACATTCTATTTATTGCCGATGAAATCCAAGCTGGTTTAGGACGTTCTGGTAAACTATTTGCGACTGATTGGGATAATGTTAAACCAGATGTTTATATTTTAGGTAAAGCACTTGGCGGTGGTGTATTACCAATTTCAGTAGTGTTAGCTGACAATGAAGTATTAGACGTCTTTACACCTGGCTCACACGGTTCTACGTTTGGTGGTAATCCATTAGCTTGTGCGGTTTCAATTGCTGCATTAGATGTTATTTTAGATGAAGATTTACCTGGTCGTTCAAATGAATTAGGGGAATACTTTAAATCTGAATTACAAAAAATTAATCACCCAGCTATTAAAGAAGTACGTGGTCGTGGCCTCTTTATTGGAGTTGAATTACATGAAAGTGCTAGACCATTCTGTGAGGCATTAAAAGAAAAAGGCCTATTATGTAAAGAAACACATGATACGGTGATTCGTTTTGCACCTCCTTTAGTTATTTCTAAGGAAGAATTAGACGATGCATTAGACAGAATTAGAAGCGTATTTAACTAAGTTCAAAAAGTTGTAACATTCATTTTGAAAACCCTTTAAAAAGCAAAGACATGTGTTACAATATGTATGAAAGCGAAATCATTTGTTAAAAAGAGGCGAAAGTGATCATGACTGAGAATAATAATTTAGTGACTTCTACACAAAGTATCATTAAAGAAGCTTTACACAAATTGGGATTTGACGATGGTATGTATGATTTAATCAAAGAACCATTGAGATTCTTACAAGTTCGTATCCCAGTACGCATGGATGACGGTACGGTTAAGACATTTACAGGTTATCGTGCACAACACAACGATGCTGTCGGTCCAACTAAAGGTGGGGTACGTTTCCACCCTGAAGTTGATGAAGAAGAAGTTAAAGCATTATCTATGTGGATGACTTTAAAATGCGGTATCGTCAACCTACCATATGGTGGTGGTAAAGGTGGTATCGTATGTGACCCACGTCAAATGAGTATTCATGAAGTTGAACGTTTATCACGTGGATATGTACGTGCAATTTCTCAATTCGTTGGTCCTACTAAAGATATTCCAGCACCAGACGTATTTACGAACTCTCAAATAATGGCTTGGATGATGGATGAATACAGTGCATTAGATAAATTTAACTCACCAGGTTTCATCACAGGTAAACCTATTGTCTTAGGTGGTTCACAAGGACGCGACCGTTCTACTGCATTAGGTGTAGTTATCGCAATTGAACAAGCAGCTAAACGTCGTGGTAAAGAAATTAAAGGTTCTCGCGTAGTTATTCAAGGATTTGGTAACGCAGGTAGTTTCTTAGCTAAATTCTTATATGACATGGGTGCGAAAGTTGTAGGTATCTCTGATGCTTATGGTGCATTACATGATCCTGAAGGTTTAGATATCGACTATTTATTAGACCGTCGTGATAGCTTCGGTACAGTTACAAACTTATTCGATAATACTATTTCTAATAAAGAATTATTCGAATTAGACTGTGACATCTTAGTACCAGCTGCTATTTCTAACCAAATTACTGAAGATAACGCGCATGATATTAAAGCGGATATTGTTGTTGAAGCTGCAAATGGACCTACGACACCTGAAGCAACGCGCATTTTAACTGAACGCGGTGTGTTATTAGTACCAGACGTATTAGCAAGTGCTGGTGGTGTAACAGTATCTTACTTCGAATGGGTACAAAATAACCAAGGTTATTATTGGTCTGAAGAAGAAGTAAACGATAAATTACGTGAGAAATTAGTAGATGCTTTTGATACGATTTATGAATTAGCTCAGAATAGAAAAATCGATATGAGACTTGCGGCTTATATTGTCGGTATTAAACGTACTGCTGAAGCAGCACGCTATCGTGGTTGGGCTTAAGCCATAATATCAATTTAATTAGGCGCCATAATAAATTGGACTGATGAATTTAGTCATCAGTCCAATTTTTATGTTTTGAATACAAAAATGGCGCAATTACCTCTATAATTATTAGCTACCAAACAAAATAAAAAAGAAAGGAAATGCGTCTATAAGTCTATTTTAAATACATTAAAAAATTAAAGATAAAAACCTATATTTTTCAGATGAAGTGACTGAGAAAAAACATAAAGGACGAATGAGCTTGTTTTACTATGCCAAGCTCACTTATCAACCTACACTATTTATGCAAATGCTGTATCGCACCGCATCGTAGATGTAGTAGCGGATCGTAAGTTAAAATCACTAAAAGATCATTTTTATCGCTATTCTTTGAAACTAAGTCAAAAAGTCAAAACGGTAACGATTGATATGTATAAACCATATATGTCACTAATCAAACAATTATTTCCTAATGCGAAGATTATTATTGATCGTTTTCATATTGTTCAATCTTTAAATCGAACGTTAAATATGTCTAGAGTTTATATAATGAATTGTTATAGAACCTCTAATAGACTGCTTTATAATAAATATAAAAGTTATTAGAAACTATTTCTTAAACCTTTTGAAACGCTAGAGGCATTTAATTATCGTGAAGTCCATTTATTTAAAGAGTGGAAAACCGAAAAAGGCATTATAAATTACTTATTAGGTGTAGATGTAGAATTATTTAATACATATCACTACGTTCATGAGCTAAGACGGTTATTAAAAGAGAAGCAAATAGAGAAATTTAATCATAAACTTTTTTCTATTCATCTTTCAGATGTGTGTCCGAAATTACGCCCAGTCATTAGAACTTTAAGACGATTAATAACTTTCATTGAAAATACCATGACATATTCTAACCTGACCAACGGTCCGTTAGAAGGAATTAATAATAAAATCAAACTCATTAAAAGGGTATCTTTTGGTTATAGAAACTATAATAATTTGCGCAACCGAATTATTATAACTTCGCGACTATTTGCCTCAAAAACAAAAAGAGATTAAACAACCTAAAGTTGCTTAATCTCAATATTAGGACTCATCTGTCCGATTTGACGAAGAGCCTTTTTAGTTTAAATAATGAGTCCTATCTTCGAGTACCATAACCCTCTTTTAAATCATGCCAACCATTTGAAATGGCATTACCAATATCAGTGATTTCGCCAGTGATTTCACCAACAATCCCTTTACCACCATTGATATCTTTTAATTCTTTTTCATTTAGTGTTTTCATGGAATAGTCCTCCTTTAAATTATTTTTCTGTGAATTTATTAACTAAATTACCAATACCTTGTCCTATATTGCACATTATTCCATCTTCTTCAAAATTACCAGAACAACCAGTTTCACGACCACCATTGATATCTTTTAATTCTTTTTCATTTAGTGTTTCCATTGAAATAGTCCTCCTTTAAATAATTTCATCTTACATTTTATAAATTAACATCTGAATGTAAAGAGAATGTAAATATACAATTAAATGAGCTTTTTTTTGAATTTATTTTTTTTATCATCGAAATATTTTTAATAAATATCGTATATTAATATAAAATTAGTCTATTTTCATTTGAAGTTGATAAAGTCCGTATAATT
>NZ_JAESLK010000060.1:0-700 GCF_017892585.1 Staphylococcus sp. GDY8P57P
AGTACCCAGAACACGTGATGGTGAATTTTCACCGACGGTGTTTGAGCGTTATCAGCGAAATGAAAAGGCACTGCTCGCTTCAATGCTTGAGATGTATGTTTCAGGCGTTTCGACACGTAAAGTTTCAAAGATTGTTGAAGAGCTATGTGGAAAATCGGTATCGAAATCTTTTGTTTCTAGCCTGACTGAGCAGTTAGACCCGATGGTCAACGAATGGCAGAACCGTTCACTCTCAGGTACGAGTTATCCTTATCTGATGACTGATGTTCTCTACATAAAAGTCCGTGAGGACCATCGAGTGCTTTCTAAAAGCTGCCATATTGCGATCGGGATAACAGAAGGTGGTGATCGTGAAATCATTGGCTTCATGATCCAAAATGAAGAAAGTGATGACACATGGTCCATCTTCTTTGAATACTTAAAAGAACGCGGTCTACAGGGGACAGAACTCATCATTTCTGATGCCCATAAAGGCCTAGTGTCTGCAATTCGTAAGTCATTTACCAACGCAAGTTGGCAGAGATGCCAGGTCCATTTTTTAAGAAACATCTTCAGTTCCATTCCAAAAAAGAATTCAAAACCGTTTAGAGAAGCAGTAAAAGCGATCTTTAAGTTTACGGATATTGAACTCGCTCGAACAGCTAAGAATGCCTTAGTCGGTGAATATATCGACCAGTCTAAATATTCAAAAGCTTGCGCA
>NZ_JAESLK010000061.1:0-1287 GCF_017892585.1 Staphylococcus sp. GDY8P57P
CTCCAAAACTGAACTACTTAATCTTATTTAAAGTGCGTTGCTTTTTTCTCATTTATAAGGTTAAATAATTCTCATATATCAAGCAAAGTGACATAAGGTTTAAATTGTATGATTAGGGTGTAACAAAAAGGTGGTGAGATTTTGAAAATTGGTTATGCCCGAGTATCATCTAAAAATCAGAATTTAGATAGACAAATTGAAGTACTGAAAGCAAATGGTGCAGAAAAAATATTTACTGAAAAACAATCAGGAAAAAATATTAAAGAAAGACCAGTATTTCAAGAAGTAATGAATTTTGTACGAGAAGAAGATACTTTAATAGTCGATGCATTAGATAGGCTAGGCAGAAATTATGATGAAGTAATTAAAACAGTAGATTTTCTTAAAGAAAAAAATGTTAGATTAATAATTACAAGCCTACCAATGATGAATGAAATTATCGGTAATGAATTGTTAGATAAATTCTTAAAAAATTTAATTATTCAATTACTGGCAATGATTTCAGAACAAGAACGAAATGATAGCAGACGTAGACAGGCTGATGGAATAGCTGTTGCAAAATCTAAAGGTATATATAAAGGGCGACCCAAATTATATAGTCCTATTGCTAAAGACCCACATAAACAGGCAGTATATTATCGTGTTGTTAGTTTTTTAGATCAAGGTATGGCAATTAGTAAAATTGCTAAAAAAGTAGGATTATCAAGACAAACCATATATAGAATAAAAAAAGATTATCAAAGTGGAATATATAAAGATATAGATAATTAATTTATTATGGAGGTAATCGTTATGAGTAAATCAGGAGATTTCAGAGAGTACCCTAAAATTTTAAAAATAGAGAATGATGGAAGAATCATTGCTTTAGATAAACATGGTAGAGTAAACAGTCAATTTTATACAAACACAATAACTGATGAAGATTCGATAAAAGTTTTCGGTTTGAAATTTAAATTATTATATCATGATTATGTTAATGATAATTTAAGTAGAGTTGAAAAAAATAAAGATTCATATAATGAAAATATATCAACAAGAAATCGACCGGAAGATTACTATAATGAACGTGATTTTAGACGTGATTTAGAACAGCAGCAAGAGAACACTAAAGCTAAAAGAAAAAATAAATGGTTAGTAGCAGTCATTGTAGTATTATTGATTGGTTTAGTAATATTGTTGTTTAAATCATGTAGCAATGGAAATGAGCAACAACCTACAGATAATAATGATACATCACAAGAACAAATTGATAATGGCCAATCAAATAATGATAAAGTCCGTATAATT
>NZ_JAESLK010000062.1:0-598 GCF_017892585.1 Staphylococcus sp. GDY8P57P
GCATAAAGCAAATTGTCTTTTCCGTACTCATTCTCTATAAATTCTTTAGAATGCTCAAAAAAGGCTCTTATTTCGTCTTGTGACTTATCTTTAAAAAATTCATTGTCTGATGTTATCAAACCATCAACATGTTTAATCGCGTCTGTTCTAATTTTTCGTTTGCCTGTATAATTCTGTTCAATTTTTTCATCAATCAAGTTATTAAAATTCTGTTTATTAGCATTTACCAAATCATAATTTAAATAAGTTTTACTATGGTCTATATCTTCATTTTCGTAATTATTATTTTCTCTTTGAACATGTTTTTGTATGCCTGTTGTATTTGTTCCTGTTTTGACTTTTGAAACTCTAATAATTGAATAAGACATATAAAAAATCACTCCTCATCAATAAGGTTAGATAGGTATTTAATACTTTAAGTCTAGACTTATTTTGAAATAAGTCATTAAACCGTATGCTCTGCGAGGCTAAAACATGTTTTTGTGCAAGCACAAAAAATGGACTGAACAAGTCAGTCCATAAGTTCAAAACCAAATTCAAAATCAAAACACCAGCAACCAAAAATAGTGGTTGTTAAAGATCAAAACTAAAACAACAT
>NZ_JAESLK010000063.1:0-3153 GCF_017892585.1 Staphylococcus sp. GDY8P57P
ATAAAATTTAATTCACTAAGTTCAAAATCAAAACCTAAAATCAATCCAAATGTTCCAAAAATAAATTTTGAAGATTTTCTAATTCTTCTTCATAATTTTTTTGAACCTTAGCATTATGTAAAAGCCTTTTAATAACAACTAACTCTTTTTCAGTCAATGTATGCTCTATTCCATTCTCAAAATAAATAGTGTTATTATATTCCATTACTTTATTTCCCCCGTTTCACTATCAATTATTCTTGAGTACCTTGCTCTATATCCACATTGATAATTACCTTCAAACCAAAGTCTAAAAGCACTAGCATTAGATGTAATGACATCTTGAACATAATTCATATTATCAATACCATATTCTTCTCCATATATATCAAGGAATGACACCAAATCAATTACATTAACTATATGCTCATTTTTCACTATACTTAATAAATCATTTTTTAAACTACGTTTTTGACTTTCATCCAAAAAGATATATCTTTCAATATCAAAATCATTTAAATGGATAATATCTTGACTATCATATTTATGTTTATTTTTCTTAATTGCATCTTTACTTTCATGTGTTAAATATTTATAAACACTCTCAATACCATCTACAATTTCTATATGGGATAAAGATTTATTCCCTAATGCTCTTTTTATTTTCTTTCTTACACTTTCAGATGTAACCGGATTTTTAGCGATATATAAAACATGATAATGTGCCTTTTTATATATTTCGCCACCGTTATCTATAACCTTCTGTTCATCTTCTGTTAACTCTTCATATTTCCGTTCTGTTTCGTCCTTATCATGTAAAGGACTAATAGCTATAGGAACATCAATTCTTTCTAAACGTGATACCCAATCTTCTGGAATACTTTCAGGATAAATTATAAAAGTGAAATTTCTCGCCTTTGTTATTTGTTTAGTCATGTTATATAATTACCTTTGAAAATATAAGTATATATTCGTTTAAAAGAGCTCTTCCTTTGCACAGGGGCTCTTTTTTTATACTCATTTTTCTCCTTTCTTATATTCTTCTAACGCCAATGCCACTATTGCAGATTTTGAAAAACCTTTATATTTCGCCAAATCATTCAATTCTTCATTTTGCTTATTTGTTAAAGAAATCATTATTCGCTTTTTATCATCAGAAACAGCCATTAAATCTCTCCTTTTCTAAAACTTAATATCATAATATAACTAAAGAAAGAAAAGTGCAACACTTTTAAATATAATTTCTTCATTTTTTGAAAAATATTGGTAAAATCGCCAACAAACGTTGGTCGGTGTTGGTAGCCCAAAACCATTGAGCCTCTAAGTGTTAAGAGTGTTTTTTTCTGAATTTGGAACTCAGCACAGTATGGGGGGGTCGTAGTAGCCCCCCTTTTTCCTCCAAAATTTGTAATTCAAAACCATAAAAAACCAAAATAAAAAGACCAGTTAAAAACTGATCTAGTTTAATATCTTTATTGCATTATTCCAATTCCTCTATTTGCCGACGATTCTGCGCTCCTTAATAATCCTAAAGCTGTCCATCGGTCGATTTAATAGCTGACGCTATTGACCGCTGGCGCTTTAAGTCTAATTAAGGGCTCTCATCGACAAATAGATTTTCTCGGCATAAATGCGTGTTATAATACATGAGAGTACAACCAATACCACATTGTATTTACTTAAGCCTTTATCTATTCTGATAAGGGCTTTTATTATCTGCTCATACCTCTACCACGTTTCTGATTATCTTTTTGTTCTTGATGTTCTTCAGGATGTATTTGTTTATCTAACGTTCGTATTACTTGTATCATGCGACCATTATCTTTACTCACATCATTCATTAAATTCCTATATTTATTTCTACCAATAGCTTGCTCTAACTTCTTGAAAATTTCTCTAAGAACTTCAAAAAGTTTATTTGCGTTATCAAGTTGTTTATTTCGTTTTTCAAGAACCTCATTCGCTTTCGTCAGAGTTTCAAACATACTCTTATTTTCTTCTTTAAGCCTACTGTTTTCGTTTTTTAGGTCATTTAGAGCTTTATCTGACTTAATATACTCATAATCATCTTTGATTAATTGTGCTGCTTCTATTTGCTTTTGAAAGGCATTAAAATCTTCTTGGCTTATGACAACATTTCCAGTTTCTTGTACTTCTTTGTTAAACAAACCACCTACTTTTTCCGTTTCAAGCTCATATGGAACATTTATAGGCTTTTTAAGCGTTTCTAACGATTTTTGATACTCTTGCATCAATTTATCGTTCTTTTGCTTTATATGGTCTGTTTTTTGGCTCTCACGCTCATATTCTTGCTTATGGTATTCTGTTTTTTGTTTATACTGGCTCATTTGCTCATGTTTGGCATTCGTAACTTGTCTTGATTGACCACGTTCTAAGTCATATCCTCGTTGTTTAACATACTCATTAAATCTATCTTGAAATTCCGTTAAAGCTTTTTTATTACCTACAACTTCTTTAGCACTTAAACGACCGTCATCAGTTATCGGAACAACACCATAATGCATATGTGGTGTTTTCTCGTCCATATGAACGGTCGCATATAATAAATTATCTTTACCGTATTCTTGTTCTAAAAACTGTTTAGCTTGTTCAAAAAAACGCTTTGTATCTTCTGATGTTTGATTATTAAAAAATTCATTGTCTGATGTAATTAACCCATCAATATGTTTAACTGCGTCTGTTCTAATTTTTCTTTTATTTGTATAATTCTGCTCTATTTTTTCCTCAATCAAGTTATTAAAGTTTTGTTTATTATCGTTTACTAAATCATAATTTAAATGTGTTTTACTATGGTCTATATCTTCGTTTTCATAATTATTATTTTCTCTTTGAACATGTTTTTGAATACCAGTTGTATTTGTTCCAGATTTAACTTTTGAAACTCTAACAATGGAATAAGACATAGAAAAATCACACAAAAAGTCGTTAAACCGTATGCTCTGCGAGGCTAGATTTTGTGCGAGCACAAAATATGGACTGAACAAGTCAGTCCATAAATTCAAAACCAAAATCAAAACCCCAGCAACCAAAAATGGTGGTTGCTAATGTTCATAAATTTTTGATCACTCACGTGTATAAATTTTATTTCACAAGTTCAAGTTCAAAATCAAATTCTAAAAATCAATATACTATTGCAATTGTATCAAAACCTAT
>NZ_JAESLK010000064.1:0-1393 GCF_017892585.1 Staphylococcus sp. GDY8P57P
AATAAAGCAATTGGAATAAAATAATCAATGGCTTTCTCCAAATACATTTAAGAGCACTACACCTATAACAATTAAGCCAATAGAAATTATACTAATTAAATTAACATTTTCTTTAAAAACGATAACTGAGATTATTGTTGTTAATACTAATCCTAGACCTGCCCATGTTGCGTAAGTTATATTTAAGGGCAAAAATTTTATTGTTAAACTTAAAAAATAAAAGCAAATTCCAAACGAAAGTAGTGTACCTAATGTTGGCCATAACTTTGTGAAACCTTCTGATGTTTTTAAAAAACTAGTTCCGATTATTTCTGTTGCAATTGAGATAAATAAATATAAATAATGCATTAAGCTTCTCCTTTAATTTCTATTTGATAGCTTATATTTTAATTTATATTAAGTGAAAGAAAAAGTTTTAAGATTTGTATTTTAAAACGAGTTGAAAACGAGTTTCTTCTTGTCTTGATACTATATAGAAATAACTCAAAGATATAAAAAGACATAACTCAATGTTATAAAAAGTCATTTGAATGTTGATATAACAGTATTTTTGGTTGTTTTTGTTGTTGAAAGAAAATTTGACATGAAAAAACCCCAGTTATATGATTAAGGTGTCGAATCAAAATCAAAACTGGGGGCTTTTTATATGCAATATAATACTACTAGATATGTAGACGAAAATCAAGATAATGAAACATTAAAAGATATGACGAAAAGTGGGAAACAACGCCCATGGAGAGAGAAGAAAGTTGATAATGTAAGTTATGCAGATATACTAGAAATTTTAAAAATAAAAAAGGCTTTTAACGTAAAACAATGTGGTAACGTCTTAGAGTTCAAGCCAACTGATGAAGGTTATTTGAAATTACATAAAACATGGTTTTGTAAATCAAAATTATGCCCAGTTTGTAATTGGAGGCGTGCTATGAAAAATAGTTATCAAGCTCAAAAAGTGATTGAAGAAGTGGTTAAAGAAAAGCCAAAAGCACGTTGGTTATTTCTTACGCTATCAGCACGAAATGCAATAGACGGTGAACATTTAGAACAAAGTTTAAAGCATATGTCTAAGGCTTTTAATAAATTAAAAATGTATACAAAAGTTAAAAAGAATTTAATCGGATTTTTACGTTCAACCGAAGTAACGGTTAATAAAAATGACGGTAGTTATAATCAACATATGCACGTTTTATTGTGTGTTGAAAATAGCTATTTTAAGAATAAAGTTAATTATATAACTCAAGAAGAATGGGTTACTTTATGGCAAAAAGCATTACAAGTAAATTATCGACCAGTAGCAAATATTAAAGCGATCAAACCAAATCAAAAAGGAGATAAAGATATTCAAGCAGCTATCAAAGAAACCTCTAAATATTCGGTTAAGTCATCTGATTTT
>NZ_JAESLK010000064.1:1558-1819 GCF_017892585.1 Staphylococcus sp. GDY8P57P
AGACGAAGAAGAAAAGGCGCATTCAATTACTGCGATTTGGAATTTTGAAAAACAAAATTATTACTTAAAAGATTTGAAACGTTAGCTTAAAAGCTAGCGTTTTTTTATGTGTTTTTGCCCCTGCGGGAACTATAGCGTTCAACCGGCATGGTTGCCCAGTTTTTATCGCGAAAAATAATTTTGTGCGTAACTGGGCAGTGTCTAAAAAATTCGACACTGGTTTTGCTCAAATTTTTGTTTGTGAAAATAGAATATATTTAT
>NZ_JAESLK010000065.1:0-666 GCF_017892585.1 Staphylococcus sp. GDY8P57P
GATTTAGAAAAAGGTTTATACCGAAAACGTATGTTGAGTTATGGTGGATTGCTTAAACAAAAACATAAAATTTTAAATTTAGACGATGCCGAAGATGGCAATTTAATTAATACAAGTGACGAAGATAAAACAACAGACGAAGAAGAAAAAGCACATTCAATTACTGCAATTTGGAATTTTGAAAAACAAAATTATTACTTAAAAGATTTGAAACGTTAGCTTAAAAGCTAGCGTTTTTTTATGTATTTTTGCCCCTGCAGGAACTATAGCGTTCAACCGGCATGGTTGACCAGTTTTACCATGAAAATTTTAATTTGCATGTAAATGGGCAGTGTCTGAAAAATTCGCCACTGGTTATGTACAAAAAATGAGATAAACAATTTAACTTTTTAAGTTATATAAATTTTAGGGAGTTCCAATCAAATTAGAAAAATATATATAAAAGTTATATCGTTTTTCTGGCTTATGTTTAAAAAGTACAAGTGATTGTATTTAAAATGACTTTAGCAACTTAAGTAATATGTCTTTTGAATACAAGTTAAATGTCAGAAAGATGTACCCTTATTTTGCTCATATTTGCGTTTTAAGAAACATATATAAATATACAGGTATAAAAATATATAAATATAGAGTTTGCTCTAAATACCCCCTTAAAATTCAAAATAA
>NZ_JAESLK010000066.1:0-765 GCF_017892585.1 Staphylococcus sp. GDY8P57P
TAAATGAAACATATAATATACGATTAAGTATCTTATTTAAAGTCGCTCAAATAGCTAAATCTGTATACTATTATTGGATAAATCAATTTAGTAAAGCTAATAAAGATGAAACATTGATTCAAGTAATAAAAGAAATATGTGAAGAATCAAACCATACCTATGGTTATCGTCGTGTTACACAAGCACTAAGAAATAGAGGTCTTATCGTAAATCATAAAAAAGTACTAAGAATCATGAAAGAATATAATCTAACTTGTACAAAGTTCACACATAGAGGCCGTAAGTATCGTTCCTTTAAAGGTAAAGTTGGTAAAGTAGCTCAAAATATATTAAATCGTAGATTTAAAACAAGTCTCCCATTTCAAAAAGTCGTAACAGATATTACAGAGTTCAAATTAATGAATGGTCAAAAATTATATTTATCACCTTTTATGGACTTATATAGTTCAGAGATTATCAGCTTTAAAATCTCAAGTCGTCCTACATTAGATATAGTCATCAATCCATTAAAAGAAATGATAGAGCGTCGTCCAAACCTAGACCACCGTTTAACAATACATTCAGATCAAGGCTGGCATTATCAACATTCGCAATACACTAAATTATTAAAAGAACATAAGATATTTCAAAGTATGTCTAGAAAAGGTAATTGTCTAGATAATTCAGTTATGGAAAACTTTTTTGGGTTACTAAAACAAGAAATGTATTATGGCCAAAAATTTAAAGATTTTCAAGATCTTGAACAAGCTATTCATCGATATATCA
>NZ_JAESLK010000067.1:0-837 GCF_017892585.1 Staphylococcus sp. GDY8P57P
CGCTTTAATATTTGCTACTGGCCGATAATTAACTTGTAATGCTTTTTGCCATAAATTAATCCAATCATTTTGAGAAATGTAATTCTCAGAACCTCTAAAATATTTACTTTCAACACACAATAAAACATGCATATGTTGATTATAACTACCGTCATTTTTATTAACTGTAACCTCTGTCGAACGCATAAAACCAATTAAATTTTTACTAACTTTTTTATATTTAAATAATCTTCTAAATGATTCAGTTAAATGTTTAAGACTTTTTTCTAAAGTATCTCCATCTATCGCATTTCGTGTTGATAGTGTAAGAAACAACCAACGTGCTTTCGGCTTTTCTTTAACCACTTCTTCAATCACTCTTTGAGCTTGATAACTATTTTTCATAGCACGCCTCCAATTACAAACTGGACACAATTTTGATTTACAAAACCATGTCTTATGTAACTTCAAATAACCTTCATCAGTAGGCTTGAACTCTAAGACGTTACCACATTGTTTTACGTTAAAAGCCTTTTTAATTTTTAAGATTTCTAGTATATCTGCATAACTTACATTATCGATTTTCTTTTCTCTCCACGGGCGTTGTTTCCCACTTTTCGTTAAGTCTTTTAGTGTTTTATTATCTTGATTTTCATCTATATATTTTGTATGATTGTCTTGCATATAAAAAGACCTCCAGTATTTGATTTTAGCTCGACACTTTAATCTTATTACTGGAGTTTTTTTATGTCAAATTTTATTTTATACACTAAAAATCTTTCAAAACACTGTTACATCAAGCTTGAAACAACATTTTAAAAAAGAACGTTATTTCTATATAGTATCAAGACAAGAAGA
>NZ_JAESLK010000068.1:0-663 GCF_017892585.1 Staphylococcus sp. GDY8P57P
ATTGCTGCTTGAATATCTTTATCGCCTTTTTGATTTGGTTTGATCGCTTTAATATTTGCTACTGGTCGATAATTAACTTGTAATGCTTTTTGCCATAAATCAACCCATTCGTCTTGCGTTATATAATTATCTTTTTTTTTAAAATAACTATTTTCAACACATAACAAAACATGCATATGTTGATTATAACTACCATCATTTTTATTAACTGTTACTTCTGTTGAACGCATAAAACCAATTAAATTTTTACTAACTTTTTTATATTTAAATAATCTTCTAAATGATTCAGTTAAGTGTTTTAAACTTTGTTCTAAAGTATCACCATCTATCGCATTTCTTGTTGAAAGTGTTAAAAATAACCAACGAGCTTTCGGTTTTTCCTTAACCACTTCTTCAATCACTCTTTGAGCTTGATAACTATTTTTCATAGCACGCCTCCAATTACAAACTGGACATAATTTGGATTTACAAAACCAAGTCCTATGTAACTTCAAATAACCTTCATCAGTCGGCTTGAACTCTAAGACGTTTCCACATTGCTTTACGTTATAAGCCTTTTTTATTTTTAATATTTCAAGTATATCTGCATAGCCTACATTATCTATTTTCTTTTCTCTCCATGGGCGTTGTTTCCCACTTTTAGTCATATCTTTTAATGTTTCA
>NZ_JAESLK010000069.1:0-1172 GCF_017892585.1 Staphylococcus sp. GDY8P57P
TAAGTTAAGGACTTTCAAAGCCAAAAAGTTTTCTCGGCATAAACAGACGTTACCTCTCAATATCAATATCTCTTTGTTTTGTTCGCTCTTGTTCACGCACTTCCTCTTTCACAAAGTCCATAAACTTCCCAAAAACTGCCGTCTTATCGTTTTGTTGAAGTTTATTACTGATATTGTCATATACCTTGTCAAAGCCTTGAAAGCTATCTCTAAGCGTTGTATAAAGCCCTCTCGTTAGTTTCTGATACTTAGTAAACAACTCTTTATACTCTCTCATTCTCTTTATTCGTTTCAATACTAAACGCAGCATACTTTAGATTCTTACTCTTTAATTCTTCATTTTCTTTAAAAAAATCAGTTTCTCTAATCTTTTCATAATCATCAACAATATTACTAGCAGCAATCACAGTTCTCTGTATTCTTTCAAATTCCTCCGCAGAAATAACCTTACGTCCTGTTTCCAGCTTTTCTCCTGCCTTAAATAAGCCCTTTTTGACTTCTACCTCATTCTCATACTCAAAATCGCTAGTAACTCTTAAATCGCTTATATGAGCGTTTAATTGGCTATCTAACTTTTTAAGATCACTTTTAACCGTTTGTAATTCCTGTTTATGAAACTGAGTATCCTTTTTGAATTTATCAATATGTTTATGTTCTCGTTCAGACACTTGCTTAGCAGTTCCACGTTCCAAACCATAACCCCTAGAATTAACATGATGATTAAATCTATCCTGTAATTCAGTCATTGCTTTTTTATTACCTAATTTCTCTTTCGCAGATAATCTACCGTCATCTGTCAGAGGTACAAATCCAAAGTGCATATGCGGTACTTTTTCATCCAGATGAACAGTTGCATATAATATATTTTCTTCGCCATATTCCTGTTTAGCAAAATCCAAACTATCCTTAAAAAATTGATGTGTTTCTTCTTCACTCAATCTATTAAAAAACTTTTCATCACTCGTAATTATTCCTTCCACATGTCGAATAGCATCCTTACGAATTTTACGATTACCTGTATAATTTGAATCAATTTTATCTGAAATCAATTGATTATAATCCACATTTTTCTCATGTATTAAATCATAATTTTTATGTGTATCTTCATGCCTAATATCCTTGTTATTATAATTATTATTTTCTCTTTGATTATGCTTTTGAAGTCCTTTTGT